>NZ_BMQM01000047.1 GCF_014648115.1 Deinococcus seoulensis | reverse complement strand
GAACGGATTTTGGCCGTCTGGGACGGCACTCGCCAGCATGCGGCTTAAAACTGAAAGATGTCAGATACGACATTCTCTCCAACGTCATCTGAAGGCTGCGCAACGGTCTTTTCGCGTGCCAGACGCGATCGAACACAAGTTGTCCGGTACTGAACCGTCAACTCCCAGAGCTGTTCCGCCGGCTGCAATTCCGGTGAGTACGGCGGCAATGTCACAGTCTGAATCCCTTCAGGATGCCCGTTATCAGGTGGCACTTGGAAACCAGCGCCATCCTGAACGAACAACACACGATGGTCGGCGCCAGGACCTTCTGCGCAAACGCCGTCATGACGGCCCCGTACGCCTGTTTGTTCACCACCGGGATCAACCAGAACAAGCTCTCGCCGCTCTCCGGATTGACAAACGCTTACACATACAACCACTCGTATCCAGGCTGAACGGTGCAGGTCAACGGCTGCCCAGTCGGCGCCCACATGGAACGCCGGATTGGTTTGAGCCCGATTCGATGTTCGTCCATGCACCACAGAGAGACACGCGGTGAGAGACGCTCCGCCTGGCGGAGCGTCGCTGTCAGGACTTTGTTTTGAACGCTTCCTTCGCGGCTTCATCGCCGCCAACGTACCGGGGTCGAGGCCATTGAGGAGTGAAGCCAGTCGCCCGTAGGAATTCATACCGACTCTGATTGAATGGGCTACAAAGACCCTTCAATCCGAACGGAGCGGGCAGGAGAGAAACGGGTTCCGGGCGTGGAGGTGGCGGATCGGCGGTGTTCCGATCTGTCAACGAAACAATCTGAGTCCGTATGAGGGGTCCGGGCCGGCCTGTCCAGAGTGTGTTCCAGGCCTATCCAAACTGATCTCCGGACCTATCCAAAGTGATCACTGGAACTACACAAACTGATCCCCCCTCCCTGGCCAAAGTGATCTCCCCCTCATCCCACCAGACGGGCAGGAATGACTCGGAAAAATCACGTACCAGACGCGGAACAGTGATTTCTGACGGCGCAGGACCGCAGGAATGGTTCAGGAGAGACCAGTTTGGACAGTTCAGGCCTGAAACCAGGATCACTTTGGATAGGCTGGAGCGGAAATTGAGATCACTTTGGATAGAAAAACCAGAAAAATACCGTTCCATACGCACGGGGGCGTTCTCCTTGTTGTTGTTTCTTTTAGTAGTAAACAAAAGAAAAACAAGCAGACAGGAACAGGTCCCGGCCCCGGGCGTCTGTGTGGGGAGATCACTTTGGATACCCTCACGGCGGCGCAGGACGTTCAGTACGCATTTCTCACTTCAAAACCACCCACGTGACCCCGGACGTTGTAGTCGGAACCAACCCCAACATAATGACGGAAAAACGGCGTCCGGCACGTTGTTATTGCCCTCCTGAGGTGCGCGCGGGCCGGGGGAGATCACTTTGGATACCCCCACGCAGAACCGCCGCAGACGGCCGCTGCCGTGTCGTACCATGCCGGGCAGGTCCCTCCATGAAGAGAACGACGCTGGACAGCACCTTTCCTTCCAGAAACGTCCCCAGTAACCGACCCGACGGGTGAAACAGCCGCGTGCACACATAGGTGGGACGCTGCCCGGCCGCCAACTCGACGAGGGTCGTCACGTTCCGGCCTGCAGGGTCAGGAGGGCCCCGCCGAGCACCAGCAGCAGTCCGGTGATCCGGCCCGGGTTCAGCGGCAGGACCGGACGGCCGAACAGGCCGAACGTATCGATCAGGGCCGCCCCGACCAGCTCGGCCAGAATGATCAGCAGCACGGCCCGGACCGCTCCGAGGACGCCGATCGCCTGCACGGTGCCGACCACCACCAGCAGGCCGAGGGCGCCCCCCCACCACGCGAAGGCGGGCAGGGTACTGCCCACAGACCGCGCCAGCAGCAGCAACGCACCGAGTACCCCGACGAGCAGGACGAGCAGCAGGGGACGCGTCCAGTCTCCCGGCGTTCCCAGGGGGGTGGGCTGGGTCAGGCAGAAGCCCACGATCGCCACGCCCAGGCCGAGCAGGTGAACGACTGTCAGCATGGACCACGTGCCGATCCTGGCCTGCAGCAGACTGTTGACGGGACCCAGGCAGGCGATCATCAGTCCGGTCAGCATGGCCGTCATGACCGCGGCGGGGAGCGTGAAACTGGACATGCCCGCACTGTAGGGTACCCGTCGCGGCGCAGATGCCTCACATCAGAGCGGTGGGGCAAGTCAGGGCAGCGGCACGTGACTGGCATCGCAGTGACTTGGCAAGATCACGCCTAAACTGCCAAGTATGACCGCGCATCTGGAGATCGACCGCTTCGGCCGCATCCTCATTCCCAAGGCCCTGCGTGACGCGCTGGCCCTCCAGCCCGGCGCGCAACTCGAAGTCGAACTCGAAGGCGGAGCCCTTCACCTTCGCCCTGCCGCGCGGGACGCACAGGTTACCCGGCATCACGGCCGCCTGATCCTCACCGGGGAGGGCGCCATCACCGGCGATCCGGTGCAGGACCTGCGAGACGAGCGGCTGAACGAGGTTCTCGGTTCGTGGTGACCCTGTTCGACACCAGTGCCCTGGTCGCTGCACTGGTCGGGAACCACCCGCAGTTCATCTGGGCGGACGCGCAGGTGCAGGCCGCGCAGGAACGCGGATCCCTGGCTGTGTGCGCGCACACGCTGGCGGAGGCGTACGCCGTGATGACCGCGCACCCGAAGCTGCGCTACCCACCCGCGCGGGTCGTGGAGGTGCTGAGTGATCTGACCGGTCACTGGACGGTGCTGCCGCTGGGCGAGGCGGACTACCTGGACGCCGTGACCCGCTGCCGGGACCTGGGACTGCAGGGCGGCGCGGTGTACGACACCCTGATCGCGCAGGCGGCCGTCCGGGCCGGCGTGATGGGGCTGGTCACCCTCAACGCCAGGCACTTCGTGCGGTTCGGTGACGACGTGCAGCGGCTCGTCATTGCGCCTGGCCCCTGATTCCGTACGACCCGGCTCCCCACCTGAGGAACACCAGACTTGAAGCTCCGACCTGCCTCCCGAACGACACTCAGGCAGTTGCTGATCTACGCCGTCATGGCGGCCCTGCTGGCCGGTGCGAGCCTGATCCTCATCCAGACTCGCGTCCAGGAACTCCGGGCGTGGCAGGACACGCCCACGGTGGAACGCACGGGCACGCTCGGCCCGGCCATCAGTGACTGCGTCCGCAACTGCCCGGACGATCCGCCCTTCACCGGCACCGTGACCGTGCACGCCGACCGGTACAGCCCGGAGGTGACGGTCCCGCTCACGTGGCGGCGAACTGGTGGCGCTGAGTCCTGGCCGGACGCCGCGGGCCGTATTCGCCTGAACTGCGCGCAGGACCGGCCGTGGGTGTGCCGCCAGAGCGGCAGTCGGGCGTACCAGCAGACGCTGCGAACCCAGACCTTCCTGCACCTGCTGCTGATCGGGAGCCTCCTGACCGCAGCGGCCGCTGGCGCGGGACTGCGGCGCAGCCAGGCGCGGCCCCCAGGCCCTTTTGAAACCTCCAAAGGTTCGTGATCCGCCGATTTGATTTTAGTCGTGCTGGACGATGGGAAATTCCCAAATCGCTCAGGTGTGTCGTAGAGAATCGCTCAGGTGTGTCGTTGGTACAGCACGGCAATCGCTCAGGTGTGTCGTGACTTCCTGAACCGACCGCTCGGGTGTGTCGTCGACCACCGCTCAGGTATGTCGTTGGTAATCGCTCAGGTGTGTCGTCGGCGCTGACCGGTAATCGCTCAGGTGTGTCGTCGCATAGAGCGCTCGGCGGATTTCCTGTCACGCCTGGCAGTACCCGGAACCGCTGGTGCGGCGCGGTGACAGCGCGTGGTGACCTGTCGCGCGAACTGGGCGCGGCGACCACTCGCGCAACCGCGTGCGGGCGAGTGGATGAGCTGCGTGTTCAGCTCTGCGCCTGTCGAGGCGGAGTTCTGTTCAGTCGGCGTTCCATGCCACGCCGGTCACGAGGTACCCGGCCGGGTGGAGGTCGTCGCTGGCGCCCGCGGCGAGCAGATCGTGCAGGGCGTGTTCGAAGTCCGGCCACGCCTCGGGCGTGAGCATCGGCATGCCGGGCGTGTCCGCGGCGGGTTGCAGGAGGGCCTGACTGAACGCCGGTGGGTTGACCGTGACACCGTCCTGCTGCCGCTGGAGGACCACGAAGCGTTCGCTGAGGGGTCGGCCGCGGTCGTCCTGCCAGCGCAGGACCGCGCAGGCCGTGCCGCCCGCCCCGAGGGGCGTCTGGGCGACGTGACCGCTGAAGGCGTACGTTCCGGCCGTTTCGAACAGGGCGCCGAGCAGGGGAGAGCGGCTGTCGAGCAGCGTGGCTTTGTGCCTGCTGGCGGCGTGGCGGTTGAACGCGACCCGCTGGTTCTGCTTGAGGTTCAGCTGGCGTTGCAGGTCCTCGGTGAGTTTGATCTCCCACACCTGCCCCGCGTGGAGGCGCTGGGTGACGGTCACGCCGAGCTGCCCGAACATGCCGTCCACGAACGCCATCAGGTGCGCCTCCCCGACCGGGAGTTCGCCGCGCAGGGCGTCCGGGTCGAAGCCGCTGGAGTGGCGCAGCAGGTCGTCCTGTTGCCGCGCGGCCTGCCGGGCGCGTTCGAGGGCCTCCTCGATGCGGGCCTGCGTGCGGCTGGGCGTGTGCGTGGCGGCCTCGGCCAGGATGGTGCCCACGTCGAGGAAACTCGCGACCTCACCGACGATGTCCTCCTGCAGGCCCTCGCGGTACTCGTCGGCGACGGAGGCGAGGTCGGCGGCGACCGCGTCGAGCCGCGCGTACATCTGCCGCAGGATCTCGTCGTCGAGGCTGCCCGACACGCTGAGGTTGAACACCACGACCGGCCGCTCCTGCCCGTAGCGGTAGAGGCGCCCGACACGCTGCACGAGCCGCATGGGGTTCCACGGCAGGTCGTAGTTCACGAGCACGTGGCAGCGGCGCTGCAGGTTGAAGCCCTCCCCGCCGGCCTCGGTGGACACCAGGAACTGCCCGGATTCCTCGAAGTGCGCGATGGCCGCGCCGCGTTCCTCGAGGGTCTGCCCGCCGTGGATGACGTCCACGCGGCCCGGCGCGAGCCGTTCGAGGGTCTGTACGAGGTACTCCTGCGTGGAGCGGTACTCCGTGAAGATCAGCACCCGCTCGTCCGGGTTGCCTGCCAGGATGCCGCCGATCAGGGTCTGCGTGAACGCCTGAAGTTTCGTGTCGTGCGCCCGAAGCCCCCGCGCGAGCCCGATCAGGCCGCGCAGCATCTCGGTCTCGCCGGAGAAGAACTCGCTGCGGGTGCCGCTGACCTGCTCTTCAGCCTCCACGAACGGGCCGCCGTCCGGGTCGTCCGGCTGGGCGGGTCCGGGCTTGACGGCGGCCAGTTCCTGGCGTTGCAGGCGCAGCAGGCGGCGTTCCAACGCGCCCTGGATGGCCGCCACACTGGACGCGGCGAGCTTGCGGTAGATCGTCATCACGAACCCGATCGCGATGGCCTTCTGGTTCTCCCGGCTCGCGTCGTAGCCGTGCCTCAGGTAGCGGCGCAGCGCCCGGTCGAACACCTCCTCCGGCTCGTTCTGCGGCGCGGCGACCGCGCGGGTGACCTTCCCTTTGAAGATGAAGTTCCCCTGCGCGTCGGTCACGTCCGCCTTGCGGTTGCGGATGACCAGCCCCGCGAGCAGCTGCGGTTCGAGACGCAGGCGCGCGATCCGTTCCCGCCAGACCGGGCCGGGCCGCAGCAGTTCGAGCAGCGCCTCGAAGCGGTCGATGTTGCCCTGGTGGGGCGTGCCGCTGAGCAGCACGACGTTCTCGGTCAGGGCGCGGAGCGTCGCGGCCAGCGCGTACCGTTCGGACGTCTGGTACGTCAGGCCGTACAGGCTGCGCGACAGGCGGTGCGCCTCGTCGAACACCACCACGTCCCAGCGGCCCGACTGCCGCACGAGGTTCAGGTGCCGCTCGTGCTTCAGGCGGTCCATGGAGGCGATCACGACCTCGAACAGCGGCCACTGCGCGGGGTCGCTGATCTCGAAATCCTGCCCGTAGATCACCGCCTGCGTCATCCCGAAGCGGGTGCGGAGTTCCGCCTGCCACTGCCGGGTCAGGCCCGCCGGGACGACCAGCAGGAAGCGGCGCAGACCCCGCGCCCGCAGCGCCGCGAGCAGCAGGCCCACCTCGATCGTCTTGCCCAGGCCGACGTCGTCCGCGATGAGCCAGTTGAGGTTCCCGCTCTGCAGGATGCGCTGCACGAGGTGCAACTGGTGCGGCAGCGGGTCGATGTCCACCTGCGCCAGCGCGCCCGTCGTGCGGTGCCAGTGCTGCAACGCCAGCGCCAGGTGCCGCAACCGGAAGCGCTCCGCGAAACCCGCCAGGGGCGCCACGCCCTGCTCGAACAGCGACTGGGCACTCCAGACCGGCACGAGCTGCTCCCATGGCAGCCACTGCCGCTCCCCGGCCGTCCAGAACTCCACCAGCGCCTGCTCCCGCCCGCCGAGGGTCCGCACGTCCAGCACGCGGCCCTCCCCGAGAGACGGACGCAGGCTGCGCGGCTGGTCCTGCACGACCTGCCCGGCACTCAGGCCGCAGCGGACGGCCGCGCGGGCCACGCGCGTCACCTGCCCGGACGGCCACGTCACGACCAGCCGCCCCGCCTCGTGCCCGGTCACCGTGCCGGTCTGACCGTCCCGGACACCCGTGACGAACGCCCCGACCGCCGGGAGGATCACCGGCCCTCCCGCGTGCTCAGCCAGTAGTCCAGGTCCACGTCCGGCTCCGCCCGGTCGAGGATCGCCCCGAGACGCTGCGAGAACGCCGGCAGGGACCGGGGCGAGCAGGCCACCTGCGCGTACTCGTAGAGCCGTTCGAGCAGCAGGATCATGTCGTCCAGGCACGGCACGCCCGCACAGCGGCGGATCAGCGCGATCCCCAGCTCCCACGGCAGGCTGTCGTACCGGGCAGTGTACGGCGACTGGTAGTGCGTCTGATCGTGCCAGTACGCGCGAAGCTGCAGCAGCAGTTCGAACTCGTCGGGCGTCATGCCCCGCGCGATCTCCCGCTCGATACTCTCCCGCAACTGCCCCCAGCGGTCCCGGTCCAGGGCGTCCGCGATGAGGTGGAATCCCTGCTCCCAGTCGTACTGGTCACTGATCCGCACCGCTTCCCGCTCGGCCCGCTGCCGCCGGGTCAGGCGTCCAGTCGCGGGCTCCGGTGGAGGCTCCCCGGGTTCCGGCGTCGAAGGTCGCGCGGCCGGGACGGGCGGCAGCGGCACGCCCCGTACCGGAGGCAGGAGCGGCGCTGGCCGGACCACCGGCTGGGACGGGCCGGGACCGGCCAGCGGACGTGGCGGCGGCGTGGTCGGCATGGGTGGCGGCGTCACGGGCGAGGGGGTCACGGAAGGTGGCCGGACGGGTGCTGGAGAGACGGGCGAGGGCAGGCTGAGCGCCGGAGTGGTCAGCGGCAGCGTCTCACGCGCGGCGGGCGGGACAGGCGGAATCACGACCGGACCCGTCTGCATGGCCGGCGCGACGGGAGGCAGCGGCACCGGACGCAGGACCGGGCTCGGGGCAGCCACGTTCTGTACGGCCACACTCGGCACGGACGGACGGGCCACCGGGGCCGGGCGGACCGGTGTGGGCTGAACCGGGAGCGGAGGAACGGGCCGTCGCGCGGTCGCCTGGGCCACCGAAGGGGCCGTCGCTGGCGATTGCTCGGGGAGTGGCGGCGCCGTGGGGGCAGACCGGGCCGGGCTGGCGGGCGCGGCGCGTGGCGCGTCCGGGACGGGGACGGGGGGCCGCGTGGGGGCGGCCGGTGCGGGTGGATTCCGCGGCAGTCGGTTTGAAAGGGGTCGGTCCGGCAGTGCGGGAGCGGGGAGGGTGCCCATCCCGGTGAGCCAGGCCGCCTGACGCAGGGCGGCCACCGTGCGTGCTCCGGCAGGCCAGGAGGCGCACAGGGCCGCGAGGTCGTCCTGCGCGGCCTGCTGCTCCCGCCGGGCGTCCTCCAACTCCGCCCAGAGCTGCTCGCCCTCGGCGCGGCGTGGCCACAGCGACCGCGCCCAGGTGTCCGGGTGCAGGGGCAGCCCGTGGCGGCTGCTCACCGCCGCCCACGCCCGCTTCCACCCGCCGGGCAGGGCGGGGGGCGCGGAAGCGGGTGCGGGCCGGTTCACGAGCGCCTTCCACTGCGCGTCCAGGGGTTGCAGGCGCCGGTTGAACGCCGCGAGTTCCTCCTCGATCAGCGTCTCGATCCGCCGCAGTGACGGTGCCGGAGAGAACCCCAGCGCGGCGGCCTGCGCGGCGTACGCCTGCCGGACGTCGTACAGGCGGCGTTGTGCGCGTGGCAGCGCCGCCCCACTGGCACGCGCCAGCTCATGCTCTGCCTGCCTGACCGCCCGCGCCTGCTCCTGCAGCGCCCGCAGCGGGCCGAGCACCGCCGCGGACCGGTCCTTCTCGGCCTGCACGGCGGCCTGCACCTGGGCCCGTTCCGTCTGCACGCTCAGATCCGTGGGCAGATCCGTGGGCAGGGAGCTGCGTGTCCACGCCTCCAGTGCCTGCGTGATCTCGGCGGGCAGGGGACCACTGACCAGCTGGCCGAGCCGCGCGCCGTCCAGGCCCGGGCCGGCCCAGCGGTCCAGCGCGGCACGCACCCTGACCTCGCGGGCGCCCGCCGAGTCGAACCGGGCGAGCAGCGCCCGCACCTGCCGCACCTGCGTGGCCGTCAGTGAAGGCGCGGCAGGCAGCGCGGAACGCCCGGCGGCCTCGACCGCCTGACGCAGCGCCCCGACCTGCCGGGACGCGGCGGGCCACCCGGCCCACAGCGGCGTCATCTGCCCTTCGAGGTCCGTCATGGTGTCCCGCGCACCCTGCCACTGACGCCAGAACGTCATTCCCTTCTCACGCGCCGTCCACAGGCGGCACCAGGTGTCCAGCGTGACCGGCACGTCCAGCGTGGCGCGGAACGCCAGCCAGGCTGCCGCGTCCTCTGCGCGCGTGACGGGCGGCGTGGTCTCAGCCCCGGACGTGGCGGGCCGGGCGTTCCAGGCCGCGACGAGATCCTGCATCCCGGCCGGGAGTGGGCGCGTCACCAGCTCCGCGAGCCGCAGGGCGTCCACCCCGGCCCCGGCCCACTCCACGAGCGCCTCGAGGCACATGGCCGCCTGCGCCGCCGCGCCCGCATGCCGGACCAGCAGGGCCTTCGCGTCCGCCAGTTGCGTGCCCTCGAGGCGCACCGGAGCAGAGGCGACCGGCGAGGGTTCCCGCGGCTCAGGCTCCCGAACGTGAGGAGCTGCAGGCGGCACTGGCGCGGCCGGAGCAGAGGCGCCCGGTGCTCCGCCCGCCGCGCCACGTTCCTCCTGAGCCGATCCCGGTGCGAGGACCTGCGCCCCGCCCTGCCCCACGCCGCTCGCCTCTTCCGCGTGCCGCTGCGCCGCCGTCAGGGCCGCCCGTCTCTCCTGCAGGGTGCCCAGGAAGGCGAGGCGACCCTCGTGCCTGCGCGCCGCCTGCGCTTCCCGAATCCGCTCAGCCTCCTGAATCCGCTGCGCCTCCCGAAGCCGCTCCGCTTCTGCGGCGCGCTGCCGCTCCCGCTCCTCATGAAGGCGGGCCTCGTGGATCCGGGCCGTTTCAAGCGCCGCCGCCCGCCCCTGTAACGTCCACAGGAGCGCGGCGCGCCACGCGTGCCGTTCGACCTGCTCGCGCGCCGCCTGCCGCCGGGTCCGGGCGGCCTCCTCGAGCGCGCCGAGCTGCCGCTTCACGTCCACCGGGTCACGCAGGTGTGCCGGGAACGTCGCCAGGTGACCCTCCAGCGCGCCCGTGGCGTCCTCCAACCGGCGTTCCGCGTCCGCGTGCCGCTCCCAGAGGGGCCGCGCGTCCTCCCGGCGGCGCCACAGGTGCACCCAGCGGTCCCAGGCGGGCAGCGCGTGAACCTTCTGCGCGGACTCCCACGCCGCGGCCGCCCGCTGGCGCAGCGTCCGGATCCTGGCGTTTGTCCCCTCGTCCAGGGAATCCATTGCCGACAGCTCACTCAGAATGGCGTGCTGCTGCCGGGCCAGTTCCCGCCCCTGCTCATTGAGGCGACTCTGTTCCCGCGCGACCTGACCAGCCACACCTGCCGCGTCCGGCACCGGCAGTGCCCCCACCTGACGGGCGCGGGCCTCATACGCCTGCAGGGCGCTCACCTCATCCTGACGGGCCTGATCCACCTCCCGTTGCAGGGCGCTGGCCTGCCCGGACACGGCGCTCCACAGGGTCGCGAGGCCACGCCCCTGCAGGCCCGCCAGTCGGGTCAGCGCCTGTGCGAGCCGCGCACGCACGGTATTGAGCTGATCGGCGCTCGGCTGCAGGGCCGCCAGCGCCTTCACGTACCCCGACTCCCGCTCGTGAGCCGTGCGTTGCGCCGTGACGACCGCGAGATCCGCCGTCCGCTGCGCCCGCCTCTCCTGTCGGCGCGTCAGTTCCTGCTGCAGGGACAGAGAGCGGCTCCCGGTATCCTGCTGCCGCCAGACAGCCGCCGCGACCGCGCCGGGCAACTCAGCCGAATTCAGCAGCAGCAGGCCGGCGAACGCCACGTCCGGACCCGCCCAGGCGACCAGGGCTTCCCGGCACGCGGCGAGGTGCGCGGCCGCCTCATCCCGCTGCCACGACAGGGCGCGGAACGCAGCCAGTTGCTGTTCATCCGGCCCGGCAGAAGCTGCGGGCAGCAGGTCAGCGCGCCCGACTGTCACGCCGGATCGTCGGTCCGCTGGAGCACACGCTTTGTTCGGGTGGCCCCTTCCGGCCACCATCTGGGACACCTGTTCATGCTGCGACCATTGTGTCACCCGCTCGGATCGCCCGCTGCCGCACCTGCGCACAGACCACCTGTGGAGGGACCGTGGCGGAAGTCCGGCATGGCGAAACAGGGCTCGATTCTGCCGGCAGACGCCGTTCCTCTTCCCGCTCCTGCGAGCTGTTCTAGACTGCGGGTGTGGATCCACGCACACACGACCTGCACCTGCTGCACATCACCGGCGATGAGCGGCGGTCCTTCGAGGAGAAACGCTGGATCTTCATGCTGCTGCTCCTGTCACCCCTGATCGGGTTAACCGCCACGTACGCTGTGCAACTCACGCAACCGGTGCGGGAACCGTACGTCATCTACCTGTACCCGGTCATGGCGCCCGTGATGCTGGGCGCGCTGCTGTGGAACCTGCTGGGCGGGTACAGCCGCCTCGCCGAGCGGATCACGGTGGTTGTGCAGGTGGCGCTGGCCCTGCTGCACAACCTGTCATTCGCGTTGCAGCCGACCCTGCCGGACTCGCCGTCGTTCGTGGGCAGCGCGTCGTACTGGACGTTGGTCCTGAATGCCTGCGTGATCCTGCTGCTCGTGCCCGTCCAGCGCGCCGTGTGGCTGGTGGTGACCCTGTACCTCGTGTGCGTGGCGCTGCCCTGGACCCTGAACTTCGACGTGTTCCGGCCGTACCTGGCCGCCATGGTGCGTACGCAGGGCATGGTGTTCTCCGTGCTGCTGGCCATCCTGTGCCTCGCGTGGTACCGGCAGCGGTACGTGGAACGCGCCCGTGAGGCCATGATGCTCCGGCAGCTGGCGACCACGGACCTGTTCGCCGTCCGCCCGGACCTCAGTGCGGAGCGGGCGGGCGGTACAGTGGCAGGTCCAGCCGGAAGACCGTCCACGGATGATCCGATCCCCTCCGCGCGTACGTGACCCTTCCCCCGTACCGCTCCGCGATGCGCCGCGTCAGGTACAGCCCGAAGCCGGTGCCGCTCCCGCGCGTGGACGTCCGGAACCGCTTGAACAGGTGCGTGACCTGCGCCTCCGGTACGCCCGGCCCCTGATCCATGACCTCCACCAGCGCCGAGGAACCCTGCGCGCGCAGCGCGACCTTCACGAACATCCCCGGCGGGCTGAACTTCATGGCGTTCTCCAGCAGGTTCTGCACGGCCCGCCGCAGGTCGTACGCGTGCCCGATCACCTGGCAGGGTTGCAGGTCCAGCTCGAAATGAATGCCGCGTTCCCGCCCGCGTACCTGCACGTCACTGACCACGCTGCGGATCACGCCGTCCAGGTCGACGGTTCCGCCCGCCTCGCCGGTCAGGTCGCCGCTCTCGTACTCGGCCAGCAGCATCAGTTGATCCGAGACGGTCAGCAGGTCCCGGTTGCCCTGCTGCGAGTGCCGCAGGAACTCCGCCAGTTCCGGCGACAGCGGCCCGTACAGGCCCCCGAGCGCCGCTTCGGAATGCAGGATGTTCGCCGTGATGGGTGTACGCAGGTCATGCGAGAAGGCGTACACGAGGTCGCGCAGCAACTCCCGCTGCGTGTGCACCTGATCGACCAGCGCGGCGCGTTCGAGTTGCAGTTGCAGCAGGTGCACCGCGTCCTCGATGAACGCCGTCGGGGCGCTCGGACGCGTCAGTTCTGCCAGCAGTTCCCGCTGCCCCGGCTGCTCGAAGCGCACGAACACGTCACCCGTCACGGTCCGCCAGACGTTGTTGCGCGCTGCCGGCGGCCGGGGAACGCGCGCGCCCGCCAGCCGGAACAGGCGGCGCCGCCCAGGGTCCGCCTGGTCGGCCAGTGGCTGACGCTCGACCCACTCGCGGGCATTCTCGACCCGGTGCAGTTGATGACCGCGCGCTCCGGTCAGGTACGCCAGCATCTGCGCGGCCCGCTCGACGGGCGGCACGTCGGCCCCCGGGACGGGCAGTGCCAGCGGTTCGGCCGGCGTGTCGGTCTCCTGCCGCGCCTGCCACGTCGCCCAGATGCCCGTCAGCAGGACGAGGACCGTGACCCCCAGACGCAGCAGGATCACCTGCGGGTCCGGGCCGCTGCGCAGCACGTCCAGAGCGCCCACGGCGGCGCTGCCCAGCACGGCCAGCGCCGTCAGGCGCGACGTGAGCCGCTCGGACCGCGCGATCAGCGACGCGAGCAGCAGCGGCGCGAGCCCGGCTGCCAGCGGCAGTGAGGCGGGCGTCAGGGCGTCCACGACCACCACGACCACCACCGTGATCACGGTGGCCCGCCCGATAGGTGTCTGGTCGGGCTGGTCCAGCAGGCGCAGCAGGTCGCGCGTGGCGGGCGGCGCGCGCCGCATCAGATCAACCCCGCCCGGAAGGCCTTGATGGCCGCCTGCGTGCGGTCCGTGGCCTGCAGTTTCTCCAGGATCTCCCCGATGTGCTTTTTCACCAGGCCCACACTGATCCCCAGCGCAGCGGCAATGTCCTTGTTCGCGTTGCCGTCTGCCACGAGGCGCAGAATGGCCATGTCCCGCTCGGTCAGGGGGGACAGGGGCGCGCTGCCCTGCACGGTGTGCAGCAGGTGCCGCGCACTTTCCGGATCGAAGAACACCGAGCCCGACGCGGCCGAACGGATCGCCTGGAACATCACCTCCGGCGGCGCGGACTTCAGGCAGTACGCCACCGCCCCCGACGCGAGCGCCGCGAACAGCTGATCGCGCCGGTTGGACGCCGTGAGCATCACGACCTGCGCGTCCGGCCGGACCCGGCGCACCTCCTGCGCCGCGTGAATGCCGTCCATGCCGGGCAGGTTGATGTCCATCAGGACGACGTCCGCCGCGAACCGCGCGAGCCCCTCGAGCCCCTCTTCGGCCGTGCGGGCCTCGGCCACCACCTGAAAGTCCGGCTGGGCGGACAGCAGCATGCGCAGGCCAAAGCGGGTCAGGTCGTGATCCTCGACCAGTTGCAGGCGAATGGTGCGGTCAATCGTGTCCATCAGGTGATCCTTTCCTGAGCTGAGCAGGAAAGCGTTCCGTACTCGGGCGGGTGGGGGAGGGGGGCATCAGGCCCAGAGTGTAGAGTCCGCACGGCCACGCGGGCTGAAAGCACGAGCGGCGGACCAGTGGCACTGGGCGCCTGCCGGACACGGAGGGCGTGAATGGTCGCGGCGGGAAGCGACCCGCCCCTGCCCCCGTGCCGCCGCCCCCGCAGGCCGCTGGGCAGCGGCCACTCCAGGCGCGGGCGTGCCCGGTCACGGCCCGCAGGCCAGGGCACCCTGACCGCGCAGGTGCTCCCGGCAGGACGGCCGCCACGCAGCGCCGCAGCAGGCTGCGTGAGGACCAGCCCCACACCGGAGGCGGGCGCGCCGCCCAGCACGACGAACCGGACGTCCAGCCAGCCTGTCAGTGCCTCCGCCAGCGCCGCACTGTTCAGGGTGTGCGCTGCCCCGCGCAGCACGACAGTCAGTGCCTGCGCAGGGCCGTCCTGACAGGCTCGCGCCACCTGAGTGCCCAGCACATGCGCGCACGCCTGCGCCGTCATTCCGGGCGGCACGTGCAGGCTCAGGACGCGCTGCCCGTCTGCTTCCAGCAGCGCCCGCGCACTGCCCAGGGACGGTTGCCACTGCGCCGCGTCACCGGCCAGCCACGTCACGCCACCTTCCAGCCAGCCGGCCAGCAGCGCCTGAGCCAGCGGCTCCTGCACGGGCAGCGTTCCGTCCCACAGTTCGGCCAGTTCCTCGCTCAGCGACCCGTGAAGTTCAGTCCCGGCACGGCACAGCGACAGGAAGCGCGCCAGCGTGCCCGCCGACGGCAGGGGCGCCCCCGGCACGCGCCACGCCCGGCCCAGCAGTTCCTCCCGGTCCGTGACGCGCGCCGCCTTGCGCAGCAGGGCCTCCTGCGCCTGGGCGGCCAGCCGCTCACGACGAGTGAATACCCAGTCCTCCAGCTCGGGACTCACGCCAGACAACTCCACGCCCCGCAGGAACTCGGCGCAGTCGCCAGAGGCCGCGCCAGCTACGTGATCGCTCGGATGCTCGGCACTCAGGTACTCCCCGTCCGTGGTGACGGTCACGCCCCAGCCCCTGAGTTTGCACAGGCTGACACGCAGGTTGTTCTTCGGGTCGGCTGTACCCGCCCACAACAGCTGGGCGAGCCGGTCACGCGTCGTGGCTCCCTCGATCAGCAGGTAGGCCAGCAGCAGCAGCGGTTTGAGTTCCTGAACCGCGCCCAGGCTCAATCCCCCCAGTGTCTGAAGGGACGGCGCATCAGTTGAAAGGGCAGGCGCGGCATGAGGATCCACTCACCCACCTTAGAAAAGCAGGTCTGTTTTCTCATGTCCGTCTGGACACCCAGCGTGGCCAGATGGCCACACGCAGCGAAAACACGGATGCACGCATGAATTGGCTACTAAAACTGAACGTGAGAACTGACTCAACGACCTGACCCTGGACAGGCGTTTTTTCTCATGCAGTTCGGCGTTCGGACCATGCACACAGAGTCTGACAGAACACTTACAGGCCATTGGCCAGGATTTGATTAATGCCCCCACTCATAGGGTGGCCCCATCGGAAGTCGGATGACCGATACCAGGCGCTGCTCTCATAGGGGCAGACGCCACAGGAGAACTCATGAAAAAAATCGTTGCTCTCGGTCTGGCCACTGCCCTCTTCACCTCCACCGCCCTGGCGGGCACGGCCAGCGCGCCCATCACCGTGAACGCCACCGTCCTGAGCTCCTGCATGTTCAACAGCGCGGCAACCGGCAGCGCCAGCTTCAGCTACGACGCCATCACCGGATCGGCCAGCGCGATGTCCGGTAGTGCCACCCTGTACTGCAACTCCGGCACGACCATCACGCTGAAGACGGCTGCCAGCGCTTCCATGACCCTCACCAGCACCAGCAAAAGCAAGTCCCTGAACGCCACCTACAGTCTGACGAGCGTCGCAACCCCCGGAGCGGGAACCGGCACCTTCGCAGGAGCCGACAAATACGTCTACACCGTTGCACCCAGCGCCGTGGCTGGCCAGTGGGGCGCGCCGACCGCCACTGATTACACCGGCACCGTCGACATCGAAGTCGAGTTCTAAACCCATACCGGATGAACCGGGGAAGCCTCACCGGTTCACCCTTCTCTGTAATCACCAAGGAGTGCCATGCACCTGAATACAGTTCCCTTCCTCCTGGCCGCCACCCTGCTGAGCGGAGCGATGGCTGGCAGCCCCGCCGCCGCCGCCCCGGTCGCCGTGAACGCCACCGTAACGGATGCCTGCGAAATCACAGCGGCCGACCAGATCCTGTTCAACTACCAGGCGGCCACATCGACGGCCGCCACCGGTTCCGGCAAGGTCAGCGTGCGCTGCAACCTGGACTCCAGCCCGTTCCTGGGCTACTGGGACGACACCCAGTGGAATGCCGACGGCAGCGTCGATCTGATGAACGGCGCCAACAAACTGAACGTGGTGCTGATCACAGACATCGACCCCACGCTGGTCCCCAGCAACCCTGCCGACGGCAGCCGCTACACCTACGGCCTGACGGCGACGGCAGCGGCGCAGCAGTGGACGGCCCCGAACGGTTCGTACAGCGCGGTCGTTGACTACTACATCGGCTGGTAACTCCACTCTGTACACCCACTGAGGTCAACGCTCTATGAAAAAAATTGCTTCGCTGTTACTGCTTCCCCTACTGCTCGCCGCTTGTGGTACCCAGAGTGCTCCTCAACAGACCGCACACAGCTTTGCCAATGGCATGCAGACCGAGAGCGGCAATGAATATGTCGCCGCGTTCGAAGCTAAAGTACAGAATGATCTGGAAGCTCTGGGTCTGGCTGGTAGCCTGACACCTCAAGTGGTCGTGGCGGGTAAATCGTACCTGAACGTACTGAAAGTAAATGACAGTACGGCGCGTGCCTATATTAAAACCACTTACCCCAGCAGCACCAGCTGCACTGTGGATTGGGGCGATGGGTCGATCACGACTGCCCAGACGCCAACGCCGACGAACGTTTCGACTGAGCGGCAGAATCATGTGTATGCCAGCAGTGGCACATACACCATCAAGCTGACTTGTGGAACAGATATCAAAATCTCGAGCTTCAAAGCGATCGCTGCTAATGCAGAACTCAATCTTTTTGATAGCCTTGATCCGCAAGACGTCCCATATTTCGTTGATGAAGGATATACGGCTGCGCCGATGGCTCATCTTTTTCCCTTGATTGAAAAAGGTTTTAAATTTGAATCAGAAAGTCCCTTTATATTGACAGGGGGGGTAATTCCGGTCGGTCATAAAGGCATGTTAATTGACTCATATGGTAGGATCAGTGCGGATAATGGTTCAACTTTCGATATAAAATCGATCACGGCTGGCGGCTTCTTTCCAATCCTAGGAGCAGATTCGGTGACGCTATCCGCTTATGATGCGAACAACATGCTAATAGCGTCGGAACAGTTCGTAAACGATGGCTATCGCGGTTATCCGATGGAAATTCGTCAATTGAATTGGAGTAGGGTTAAATATCTTGAGATCACGGACGGCCCATTTTTGAACATAGATGATATGTCTGCAACAATTAATCAATAAGCGATAGGTATTGCCTCTGGTCAACTGGTGCCTTACTTATCCTGCCAGTTGGCCATTCGGAGATCCATGATGAAATCACTCTGTTTTACCCTGCCGATTATCTGGCTTTCAACCGCTACTGCAGCCACCATGACCAACACAGTCACCGTCAACGCGGCGACCCAGTCGGCCTGTCAGTTTAGTACGGGCAACAGTAATTCCGAAATTAATATGAGCGATTACGAGGCGGCCCTGGCTAGCGGATACAGTGACAGCGCCGGTTCGGTGGGTGTAAGCGTGTTCTGCAACGCGGGCACGTCACTGACAGGCCGCCGCATCGGTGGGAGTGCCGCTGCCACGGCGAGAGGGACGGCCATCACGGTGCCCCTGACGCTGGACGGCACTCCGGGCAATCCGACTCTCAATACGCTGGTCTGGTACTCGCCTGTTAGCAGTAACATCCAAGCCAATGGCCCTTTCAAGGGCGCCGTGAGGTACCCGTCGAACATTTTCGCGGGTTACCCCCAGCAGGCGCAGTTCGGTGCGCCGACCGGGTTCTATACCGGCACGGTTGATTTCACGGTGGAGTTCTAAGCGTGCCTGGACGGGCTGCTGCGGGTCACTGGGTCAGGAGTGCGGCGCTGATCGCCTGCCTGTGCGGGGCCGTCCAGGCGTCGTGTGTGTTCGGTGCTCCGGTTCCGGGGGCTGTCGGGGCTTACCAGTACGCGCAGGACTGGCAGGTGTCGTTGCAGGTGCCCGTCACGTGCAGCGGCGGCGAGTCTGTCGGTGGTGTGCAGCTCAGCAGTGCGGGCGGCAGACTCGAGGTGAGTACGGGCCGGTTCCTGGGCGTCATGCGATTCGGGTCTTCCTCGCTGGCGTACGTGATTCCGAACGCGGCGGCCCTGCGGGTCGTGGGGGGGACGCTGACCCTTCCCGTGACGGTCCCGGCGGGGCAGTGGGGCGCGGTGACGGGAGAGTACACGGACGACCTGACATTGACCGTCATTTTTTGAACCCGGGCGGGCTGCGTCCTGCCCGGGTTGCTCATTAACAGAGGAAGCTTTTTTCAGGCGTTCACCGCCGCAGACCTAAGGATGATCATGTCAAATTTCAGAAGAGTTGCGTTGTTGATGGGTGTGTTGCTCGCCGGGCAGGTTGACGCGGCGAGGTTCGTGATGAGTCCGGTCCTGCTGAACCTGAACCCCGCGCAGGGTCTGACGACGTCCACGACCGTCACGAACACGGACACGGACGAGGCGGCGTTCACGGCGGAAGTGGTGGCGTGGACGCAGCGGGACGGGCAGGAAGTGCTGGTGCCCACGCGAGACGCGGTGGTCAGTCCGGGGTCGTTCACGGTCGCGGCGGGCCGCAGTCAGGTGGTGCGCGTGGCGTTGCGGCAGACGCCGACGTCGGCGTCGGTCACGTACCGCCTGATTCTGCGGCAGAAGGTGACGGCCGCGCCGTCCGGGGCGGCGGGGGCCACGGGGGCGACCATCACGCCCCGGTACGTGTTCAGCTTGCCGCTGTTCGTGGAGCGTTCCGCCGCGAAACCACAGATCAGCGTGACGCTGTCCCCGGCGGGTGCGCCCAGGGCGCTGGTGCTGCGTAACAGCGGGGATGGGTATGGCGTGTTCCGGAACATCCGCGTCACGGCGGGCGGGCAGGCGTTCGATCTGGGCGCGCAGTACGTGCTGAGTGGGGTCACGATGCAGGTACCGCTCCCGGCGGAGGCGCAGAACGCCGCGACGCTGGAGTTCACGGCGACGGACCGGGATCAGAAGCCCGTGAGGTTGATGGTCGATGCGAAGTGAACGGCCCGAGCGGCTGTTCGTGAGGCGTTGCGCGGTTCTCACGGCGTTCCTGGCCGCTCTGAGTGCCTCGGCGGGAGCGCAGCAGGTCGCTCCGGTCTGCGACGCTCCGGAGGAACTCGCGGACGTGCGCGTGGGCGGCGTGAACCGGGGAACGTTCCTGGTGCGCCGACCGGCCGGTCAGGTGTGGGTGCAGATCGACGCCCTGAAACCCGGCGAGGAACGGTACGGTGAGGAACGCGCCGTGTGCGACAGTCTGGCCTTCACGCGGCTGAGTGCCGCGCTGGGTGCCACGTTCGACCCAGAGCAGCTGTCCGTCACGTTCGAGCCGCAGCTGAAGCTGCTGCCGGAGTACGTGGTGAACGTCGGAACGCCGCCTGAAGTGGCCGCGCCGGACACCGTGACGGACATTCCGCTGTACTCGGTGGAGTACGGCATGGACCTGTACCGGTCTGGTTCGGGTGTCCTCGAGCAGCGTGCCCGGCTGGAAGGCACGTTCACGCAGGGTCCGGTCAGCGCGCGGGTGGGTGTCACGGAAAGCGGGTCGTCGGCGCGGGCCGTGCAGGCCACGCCGTCCGCGTCCGCACGTTACCAGCTGGACCGGGATTCTCACGTGCAGGTCGGCTGGAACGTACCGCCGCGCCTGACTGGCGGGCAGGACCTGCTGAGCGGCGTTCAGGCGACGGGCGAGATCCGCGCGGCGCGCCTCACGGCATTCACGGTGAACCTGCCGTTGCCGGGCACCGTGACCCTGAGCTCTGGCGGGAAGCGACTGGGCCGCTGGACCCTTGGTGCGGGCCGCGTCCTGTTCCAGCAGGTGCCGCTTTCCGGAAGTTCCGGCAGCATTGTGGCCACCGTGGAGGACGCCACCGGGCGGCGCGAAGTGTCGGCCGATTACCGGTTCCCGGCGGCCCTCCTGCCACCCGGGACGACCCGGGCGACCGTGGAAGCGGGTGCGCTGGGCGCCGCGCCTTACGCGGCGGCCCAGGCGGCGTACGGGCTGTCTTCGGCCGTAACCGTCAGCGGGCAGGCCAGCGTGAAAGCAGGCGAGACCAGTGGCGCGCTGGTCATCACGACCGCCGGTGAGAACCACACACTGAGTGTCGGAGTCTCCCGTCCGGAGGGGACGTCCGGCGCGGCAGTGTCCGCTGCCCTGAGCACTCGACTCGGCGATCAGGTCGGTCTGGGGCTGCGGGCGGAAGTGCCTGTGCGCAACCCTCGGGCGAGCAACGCAGAACTCAGTCTCTCTTCCACCGTGAAGGGAATTGCTGGTACGGCGGGTGTGGGATTCAGTGGCGCGCAGGACGGCTGGTTCGGCCGCGTGCAGGCCAGCGGTGACCTGACCGATCAGGTCCGCGTGAGTGCTGCGGCGCGCGTCGGTGAACGCTCCCGGCAGTTCAGTCTGACGCTCGGGTACAGACCGGACCCGCAGTGGAGTTCCGTCGTGAGTGCCGCAGGAGGTACGGGCTCGCCCTCCGTGCGGGCCACCACGACCTTTACTCCCGCACCGGGCCAGCGGGCCACCCTGACGTACGGCGCGGGCCTGCTGTACGGCGAGTACGAACGGCAGGGCGTCACGGACGTGAAGGTCGGAGCGGGATCGGACGGACAGGTGGCCCTGAACGTGGCGGGCGCCGCCGCGTTCACGCAGGGCCGCGCGTACGCCCGCTCGGTGCGCGGAGGGACGGTATCTGTCCTGCTGGAAACCGGAGTTCCCAACCTGCCCATCTTCGTCTCGGGAGTCCTGCAGGGCCGAACGGACGCCAACGGGTCGCTGGTACTCGCGGTCTCTCCCGGAGAAGAGGCAGAGATTCAGGTGGACACCGCCACGCTCCCCATCGAGATCACGGTGCGAGAAGCCAAACTGCAACTCGGCACGCTGGATGCTGGGGCTGTGCGCGTGAACTGGCGAGGCAACTTCCAGCGGTCCCAGGTCCTCCAGTTCCTGACGTTCGCCGGAGCAGAAGCGACCTACGGCACCGTTCGCCTGCCGGACGGGCAGGAATTCACACTGGACGGATTCGGCACCGCGCTGATTCCCGTTCAGCCGGCCGCGACGACGGCGGAACTCATTCTGGAGAACGGGGAACAGTGCCGCGTGACACTCGGCCAGCCGGGCACCCAGGGCACCGTCCGCTGCAACCCGTGACTGCGGCCTGATCCAGTCACGCAGTTTCCCCTTTCGGAAGCTGCTGCCGCAACAGCCTGAAGCCTCACCGAGAGATGAGGCTTCTCGAAGGGCAGTTCCAGACGCGGTTCTGGAACCGCTGGCGGTGGCAGGCTCAGTTGGAGCCGCTGTCCGCGAACGGACGATGGAGCGCCGTCTGTCCGTGACGATCCGGAACGACAACCGCGCCGTCTACGCCTGGCACCCGCCCCGGCTCCCGAGGCTCCCGCATTCCGGACAGAGGGAGCCCTGAAAGGCTGCGCCTGTATGCACTGGGCGGACACTGATGGGCCTGTCGAGTGCATACAGGCTGCGATCCGCGAGACTTCCCCACAAGAACTCAGGCGAATCATCCGGCTTACGCCCAGGGGTTGAGGACGACCTTGACGCAGCCGTCGTGTTTGTCGCGGAAGGTTCTGTACAGGTCCGGGGCCTGGTCCAGTGAGGCGCGGTGCGTGATCACGAAGCTCGGGTCGATTTCACCGGCTTCGATGCGGGAGAGCAGCGGTCCGATGTGGCGGTGCGTGTGCGTCTGTCCCATCTTGAAGGTCAGGCCCTTGGCGAACGCGGCGCCCATGGGGACCTTGTCGATCAGGCCGCCGTACACGCCGGGCAGGCTGACCGTGCCGCCCTTGGCGCAGCTGAGCAGGGCCCAGCGCAGCGCGGTGATGCGGTCGAAGCTGAGTTTCAGGCGTTGCTTGGCCGTGTCGACCAGCGCGCCGGGGCCGTGCCCGTGGGCTTCCATGCCGACGGCGTCGATCACGTGGTCCGGGCCGCGCCCGCCGGTCGCTTCGCGCAGCGCGATCAGCACGTCCTCCTGCTCGTAGTTGATGACCTGACACCCGGCCGCGGCGGCCATGGCGAGCCGTTCGGGAACGCGGTCGATCACGATGACGTTTGCGGCGCCCAGCATCTGCGCGCTGCGCGCCGCGAACTGCCCGACGGGGCCCGCGCCGAACACGGCGACCACGTCCCGGCCGGGGAGAATGCCGCAGTTCTCGGCCGCCTGGTACCCGGTGGGGAAGATGTCCGTAAGGAACAGCACCTGCTCGTCGCGCAGGTCCGACTCGATCCGGTAAGGGCCGACGTCCGCGAAGGGAACGCGCACGTACTGCGCCTGACCGCCCGCGTACCCGCCGTACATGTGCGAGTACCCGAACAGACCGCCGCCACTGACCCCGCCGTACAGGGCCTCGGCCATGCGGTGGTTCGGGTTGGAGTTGTCGCACGCGCTGAACAGGCCCCGCCGGCACGGATCGCACGCGCCGCAGGCGATGTTGAACGGCACGACCACCCGGTCGCCTACCTTCAACTTGCGGACGTCCCGCCCGACTTCCACGACCTCCCCCATGAACTCGTGCCCGAGGATGTCGCCCTTCTCCATGCTGGGGATCACGCCGTCGAGCAGGTGCAGGTCCGACCCGCAGATCGCGGTGGACGTGACCCGCACGATGGCGTCCGTGGGCAGCAGCAGTGTGGGGTCCGGCACGGTTTCCACGCCGACGCTGTTCGTGCCCTGCCAGACGATGGCCTTCATGCCTGCCCCCCGTGGGTGGCGCGGCCGCTGCTCTGACCTTCGGTGGTGGGCGCGAAGCCCAGTTCCTGTTCCCGTTTGAAGCGCATCAGGTCGTCGCGCAGTTGCTGCGCGGGTTCCTCCCCGAACAGGCGCGCGGTCACGGCGCCGAGCGTTCCACCGGGTGGGCGGTAGGCGAGGCGCACCACGACTTCCGTGCCCCGGTCACCGGGCGCCGTGCGGAATACCACCTCGCCGTGGTTCTCGATGGCTGCGCCCGGCAGGGACGCCCACGCGAGGCGGTGGCCCGGTTCGTCCGCCGTGATCTGCGCGTCCCAGCTGACCGTCCCGGTGGGCGCCTGCACTGTCCAGCGGGACTGCGTGTCGTCCAGCACCTCGACCGATTGCAGGTGCGTCATCAGGCGCGGCAGGCCCGTCAGGTTCCGCCACACGCCGTACAGGACGTCTGCGGGCTTCCCGACCGTGACGGCGTCACGCACGAGCACCTCGCCGTGCCCGGTCTGCCGGATTTTCAGGGCGGCCGCGATGGGATTGCGGCCCGTGGCGGCCATCGCGGTCAGGCCGGCCCCCACGCCCCCCAGCACGAGTTTCTGAAAGGGGCGGGCGCTGCGCAGACCGGCGCCCATCAGGGCCACGCCGACGCTGCCCATCACGGAGCGCTCCAGCGTGGGCAGGTGCGCAGTGCCAGTCTCTGTCAGGTCGGCCTCCGGCAGGGCGGCCGGGTCGTTCGGGTTCGGGATGGGTCGGTCTTCGCTCATGGGGAACCTCCAGCGGCGCACGCCAGCGGGCGTGCGGGGAAAGAAAACGGATGGAATGGAGTGCAGAGTGGAAGCTGGCTGCCAGCTAATCCCGCCCCGGACGGACCCTTTGCGGGGCGGGTCACTGTGTGACCGTCTGCCCAAGAGTCACTTCAGGTCGCCAGGCGTCCCGTCTCGGTGCGCTCCGAGCTGGTTGAACTCCACCTCGGCCGCGCGCTTGATGGGATTCCCCTGAGTGACCGCGCCCTCCACCTCACGTCCCACCCGCGTGACGGTGGAACCGGCCGGGGCGGGCAGCAGTCGGTTGGTCAGGCCCATCAGGTCCGCCGTGAGTTGCGGGGCCAGCGTCTGCGCTACCCGCAGCAGCCACGCCGGGCCGCCCACCATGGTCTCCGCGTCCCCACGCACCAGGGCGTCCACGATGCGCCGCGCCGCCTCCCGCGCGTCCAGCGACACCACCGGCAGACTGTCCGCCGTGGCGAACCACGCGTACTCCTGTGCGTGGCTGCCCTTCACGCTGGCATTCATGGGACTCCCGGTTCGCATCAGGCTCGGCAGGACCGTCGTGACCGTGATACCCTCCCGCGCCAGTTCCGTCCGCAGCGCCTGTCCCAGCCCCGCCGAGGCGAACTTGCTCACCGAGTACGGCGCGAGGTGCGGCACTGCCACCCGTCCCCCCACCGACGACACGATCAGCACGCGCCCCCCGCCCCGCAGGTGCGGACGCGCCGCGAGCGTCAGGCGCAGCGGCGCCAGGGCGTTCACCTCCAGGATCTCCCGGAAGTCGCCCTCGGTCATGTCCGCCAGCGGACCCACCTGAATCAGGCCCGCGTTGTTCACCAGCACGTCCAGGCGCCCGTGCGCCCGCACCGTCTCCCCGGTGGCCCGCTCGATGTCGGCTGCGACGGTCACGTCACCCGCCACGATCTGCACCCGCTCGCCCGCGTTCAGGCTGACCTGCGCGCGTTCCAGATCATCGGCCGAGCGTGCCATCAGGGTCACGCGCGCCCCCCGGTCCAGCAGTTCGCGGGCCAGTGCCAGCCCCAGTCCCCGCGACCCGCCCGTGATCAGCGCCGCGCGTCCCGTCAGGTCGTACGGCGCACGGAAGGCGCGGCGGGCGGCGACAGCCCCCACGGCAGCGGTCAGCAGCAGTCGTTTCGGGATTCTCATGCCCGCAGTGTGCAGCCCTGCGCGGCGCGGGCGACCCTGCGTGAAGCCCATCACAAGCCCCGCCACACAGACGATGAACCCGGCGCGGATGCAGTACCACCGCGCGTCAGGTGGGCACCCCTGATACGGACTCCGATTGAATGGGCTGCAAAGGCCATTGGGTCCGAACAGATGCGAGTGAGAGCCGGGTGCCCCTCCGGACATGCGGCCGGCAACCCGGTGACGTTCCGGATCGTCAGCGCGACAGACGGAACCCCCATGAAGACGGAACCCCCATGAGCGGTCCGCGGGCCAGCATTCACACTGCCCATGCTGCATGCCCAGCCTGTGAGGGTGGGCACTGAGCCAAGCTGCGTGGCGCGTCTGCGCCGAGATGCGTGGCCCCAGCACACAGACCGTCAGGTGTCCGGAGCGCACCTTGACAGAGTGCGGCGCGGCGGGTACCTTTTAGGGCCTGTCTGCAGCCCCCCAGTGGGACGCGGTCAGGAGTCCTTCGGTGGGGCGTTCGTCTGAACGCGCCGCAGGTGCTCAGGGACACCGCCGGTTCACGAGAGTGACCCTGCGCCCAGGACGCTCAAGAAGGATGAGTCGGGTG
>NZ_BMQM01000046.1 GCF_014648115.1 Deinococcus seoulensis | reverse complement strand
CAGGTCTAGCCCGTATCCGCGTGCGCCGACTCGTTTCATAGCCTTATTATGACAAATGCTCTAGGCGGGATTCCCGGCGTCATACGGGTTCCGTTTGTTTCGCTGACCATCCGGAACCCGCTTTGCTCCCACTCGCATCCGCTCGGACCCAATGGTCTTTGCAGCCTATTCAATCGGAGTCCGTATCAGGCGCGGCGGGCGGGGCGGTTTCTGGCGCGTTTGATGGTCGCCACGCCCGCGCCGTCGCGCAGGACGGTCACGTACAGATCCCACCACGCGCGGGCCTGCGCGGGGTCGCGGGTCAGGTTCTCGAAGCGGTAGTACGCGGCCTCGCCGGTCGGGAGGACGAAGGTGGGCGTGCCGAACACGCCGATCTCGGCGGCGTCCTGCAGGTCGCTGCGCAGCGCGGCGCGCAGGCCCGCGTCGTCGCTCAGGTCGGCGGCGAAGCGTTCCGGGTCCAGCGCGGCCTGCACGGCGGCCGCCTGAATGGTATCGGCGGTCAGGGGCTGGCCGTGTTCGTGGCGGGCGCGGAACAGCGCCAGCGCGAACGCCCAGGCGGCGTCCTCACCCTGGCGGGCGGCAGCCTGCGCGGCCAGGAACGCGGCGAGGCTGCCCTGCTGGTACTCGCTGCCCTCGTGGGCGGGCTGGTCGGTCAGCCACCACACGGGGGTCGCCTGCCCGGCGTTGTCAGCGTGGTTGCCCTGCACCAGCGAGAAGTGCCGCAGCGTGAACGCCTCGCCCTCTGCGCGCAGTGCGGCGGCCAGTTCCACGCCCCGCCACGCGTAGGGGCACAGGAAATCGATGAACACGTCGGTTGTCTGTGAGCCAGCGGTCTGGGTGTCGGTTGTCTGTGAGCCGGTTGTCTGGGTGTCGGTCATGCCGGGCACGCTAGCACCCCCCGCCCGGGCGGGAAGGTCAGGTGGGCTGCACTCCCGTCCCACTTCCCCCAGCGGCACTTCCCCCGACGGCGCGGTGTCCCTCGACGGCGTCCACCTCGGCGGCCGCGCCGGCCACCAGCACGGTATCCCCGGCCTGCAACTCGTCCCCGGCGCGGCAGCGGAGGGGTTGCCCGCCCCGCCAGATCGCCACGATCAGCGCGCCCGTCTCGCGGCCCAGCGTTTCGACCGTCTGGCCCACCAGCGCGTCGGGCACGCCGATCTCGCGGATGATGAAGTGGTCGCTGGTCACGTCGCCGCTCAGCAGGCGGCTCAGGCGCGGGGCGAGCATCATGGCGGCGATGCGGTTCCCGCTGAGCTGGTAGGGGTTCACGACCTCGTCCGCTCCGGCGCGGCGCATCTTCTGCGCGGCACTCTCGTCACTGGCGCGCGCGATCACCCGCAGCGCCGGGTTCAGGCCCCTGGCGGACAGGACCACGTACAGGTTGCTGGGATCACTGTTGATGACCGTGACCAGCGACTCGGCCCGTTCGGCCCCGGCGCGGCGCAGCACGTCCTCGTCGGTGGCGTCCCCGACGAGCGTGTGAATACCCTGGCCCTGCGCCCACTCCAGATGCTCGGGCCGGTGATCGATCACGACCACGTCGCGCCGCGCGGCCCGCAGGGCGACGCACACGGCCTCGCCCACCTGCCCGTACCCGCACACCACCGTATGTCCCCGCAGGTGAATCAATTTCCGCTCCTTTCGCCGCCGCACCGCCAGCGGGTCGGTCAGGCCGCGCACGACCGTCTCGGCCAGCAGGGTCAGCAGGTACAGCATCAGGCCGATCCCGAAGGTCATCAGGACGATGCTGAACAGCTTCCCGGCCGCGCTGGGCGGCGCGACCTCCCCGAACCCCACGGTGGTCAGGACCATCACGCTCATGTACAGGCAGTCCAGCCACGTCCAGCCTTCCAGCACCCGGTACCCGAGCGTGCCGAACAGCACCAGCCCCGCGACCAGGGCCAGCAGCAGCGACAGGCGGCGGCGGTCCACGGACACCAGTGTAGGCCGGGGCGGGTCCGGTCAGCCGAAGACGGCCGTCCACGCCCCCCGCGCGGCGCTGATCAGCAGCCCGGCACCGACCACCGTGAGGACCAGTCCGACCAAGGTGAACACGAGCATGGCCGGCACCAGCAACCACTTGATCCGGGCAGAACCGGGAAGCTGCGCCTGCGTCAGGAGGAGGCCTCCGAGACGGCGACCGTTCGTGCGGCGGAGCGGGTCGGCCCGCACCGTCAGGACGCGGCCGACAGGCCAGCGCAGGGCCGCCTCCTGTTCGGCAAGGCCATCCAGGGCGTCCGAGAGGGCGTAAAAGCCCGGTGCGTCCGGCCGCCGGACGCGCACGGCGCGCAGATCACCGGGTTGGACGAGCGCTCCGTGGGGTTCGCCAGGGCCGGGCAGGCGCACGAGCACCCGCACATTCACCTGTCCCACGTACGTCCCGTGGTCGGGCCACACACGACGCGTGTCCTGATCCGGGTCGGCCGCGTGGCCGATTACCTCGGCGTCCACGAGCGGCCAGCGGAAGGGATCGTCCCGTTCCCCGCCCCACAGATAGCCGAACACGCCATTCACCCCGACGACCAGCAGCAGGACACCGACCGGCAGGGTGAACGCGGCAAAGATCAGGGAACCGAGGATCTCGGGCATCGCTCCGCAGCATAGGACAGTGAACGGCGTGACCTCGCCGCAGGTGCGAGGTTCAGCCCCGCGCCCGGCCCTCCAACCTCTCCGTAATGAAGTCCTTGAGGGTCTGCACGTCGTTCGGCAGGACCTCGAAGCGCTTGGGGGCGCCCTCGATGCCCTCGAAGCGCGCGGGGCGCTCGGGCAGGCGGCCCACCGCCTCCTGCACGGTTTCCTCGAACTTGGCGGGCAGCGCGGTTTCCAGGCAGATCATGGGCACGCCGGGCCGCTGGTAGCGCTCGCCGACGAGGACGCCGTCGGCGGTGTGCGGGTCGATCAGGCGGCCGTGCTCGCGGTCCACGCGGCGGATGGTGTTCAGGCGGTCCGTGTGGGTGCTGCGCCCGGACTTCAGGCCGCTGGCCTGCACGGCGTCCCAGTGGGGCGTGCCGCGCAGGTCGACCGGGCGGCCCGCGCCGACGTCCTGCCACCAGCCGTGCGTCTGCGGGGCGTCGCTGCCGGTGATCAGGTACAGGTAGCGTTCGAAGTTGCTGGCCTTGCCGATGTCCATGCTGGGGCTGCTGGTGACCGCGACCCGCTCGGCGGGCCGGACGTGGTACACGCCCCCGGTGAAGAAGTCGTTCAGGACGTCGTTCTCGTTGGTGGCGACGATCAGTTGCCCGACGGGCAGGCCCATGCTGCGGGCGAGGTACCCGGCGAACACGTTCCCGAAGTTCCCGGACGGCACGCTGAAGTCCGCCGCTGCGCCTTCGGGCAGGTTCAGGGTCAGGTACGCGCGGAAGTAGTACACGGCCTGCGCCAGCACCCGCGCCCAGTTGATGGAGTTCACGGCCCCGATGTCATAGCGGGCCTTGAAGTCGGCGTCGGCGTTCACGGCCTTCACGAGGTCCTGGCAGTCGTCGAACACGCCCTGAAGGGCCACGTTGAAGATGTTGGCGTCGTGCAGGCTGAACATCTGCGCCTGCTGGAAGGCACTCATGCGGCCGTGCGGGGAGAGCATGAACACGTTCACGCGGGCCTTGCCGAGCATGGCGTACTCGGCGGCCGACCCGGTGTCGCCGCTGGTGGCGCCCAGGATGTTCAGACGCTCGTCGCGCGCCTCCAGCACGTACTCGAACACCTGGCCCAGGAACTGCATGGCCATGTCCTTGAACGCCAGCGAGGGTCCGTTCGACAGTTCCAGCAGGAACAGGCCGCCCCCGTCCGGTCCCGCGTCACCCAGCGGGGTCAGGGGCGTGATCGCCTCGCTGTGGAACGCCTCTGCGGTGTACGTGGCGCGCAGCAGGCGGCGCAGGTCATCCTCGGGAATGTCGCTGATGAAGGGCCGCATGACCTCGAACGCCAGATCGGCGTAACTCAGGCCGCGCCACGCTCCGATCTGCGCGGGCGTGAAGGTCGGAATGCGCTGGGGCATGGCCAGCCCGCCGTCCGGGGCGAGCCCCGAGAGCAGCACGTCCGAGAAGCTCCCCAGGTCCTGCATGCCGCGCGTGGAAACGTACTTCATACGGTCACTCTAAAGGCCGCCCGCGCCCCGCACGGCGCCGGGGGCTAGCCAGACCGGGGCGCGGTGGTCATGGCCGCCTGAAGGCGGGGCGCACCATCCTCACCGGCCGCATCCGGTAGCGTGGGGGGCATGAGAGCCCCCGACACCGTGAAGCTGGCCGTCGTGCAGATGCACGTCACGGATCAACTCGAAGACAACGTCACGCGCGCCGTCCAGCATGTGCGCGACGCGGCCGCGCAGGGCGCGCAGGTGATCCTGCTGCCGGAACTGTTCGAGAACCTGTACTTCTGTCAGGTGGAACGCGAGGAGTACTTCGCGCTGGCGCACCCGCTGGAGGGCCACCCGTTCATCGGCCGTTTCCAGGAACTGGCGCGCGAACTGGGCGTCGTGCTGCCCGTCTCGTACTTCGAGGCGGCCGGGCAGGCGCACTACAACAGCCTCGTGTGCATCGACGCGGACGGCACCCTGCTGGGCAACTACCGCAAGACACACATCCCCGACGGCCCCGGCTACGAGGAGAAGTACTACTTCAACCCCGGCGACACCGGCTTTAAAGTCTGGGACACCCGCTATGGGCGCGTGGGCGTGGGCATCTGCTGGGATCAGTGGTACCCGGAAACGGCCCGCGTGATGATGTTGCAGGGCGCGGACTTCCTGCTGTACCCCACCGCCATCGGCAGTGAACCGGCCGAGGTGGAAACCCCGAACAGCCACCACATGTGGCAGCGCGCCATGATCGGCCACGCGGTCAGCAACAGCACGTACGTGGCCGCCGCGAACCGCATCGGGACCGAGGTCGTGGGTGACCTGACCCAGACGTACTACGGGCACACCTTCGTCAGCGACTACACCGGCGAGATCGTCGCCGAGTTCGGCGAGACCGAGGAAGGCGCCCTGATCCACACCCTGAACATCGCCGAGGCCCGCAAATTCCGCGCCGGGATGGGCTTCTTCCGCGACCGCCGCCCGGAACTGTACGGCCCGCTGCTGACCCTGGACGGCGTGACCCGCAGAGGCTGAACCGGGAGTGGGAAGTGGATCGGCGTCTCTGCCGCCACTTCCCGCTCCCTATTCTCTACTCGCCGGTATCGGGTGCGAGGTTCACGCGGTACAGGTACGGGTGCGGGCCGTCCCGTCCGGCGTACCGGGCAATCAGGTCGTGCAGGTCGCGTTGCAGCGCCTTGGCGTCGTCGCGGGTCAGGTTCAGCACGCCCCAGTCGACGGTCAGGGCAGGTGCTTCCGGGCGCAGCAGGTCGCGCAGGTCGAAATGCTCGGCGGTGGGCGTGACGTCCATGACCACGCCGCCCGCGTGGCGGTACAGGCGCACGGCGATGTCCTCGTCGCGCCGGACAAGCGGCACCCCGGCGTGCACGACCGCGTGCCGGAACCGGCCACTGAAGGTGTCCTCGTGCAGCGAGATCAGGTCCTCCAGGCTGCCCAGTCGCGTCAGGTGGTACGGGATCAGCAGGGCGTCGCTGACGGCCCGGTAGTGCCGCAGCGGGCGGCCCCGGCGGGGTTCGAGGCGCGTCACGCACACCAGCCCGGCGGCCAGCAGGCGGCCCAGGCGGTGATGCGCGGCGTTCAGGGGTTGCCCGGCGGCGGCGGCCAGGGTGGTGGCGGTCCACTCGCGGGTCATCAGGAGGCGCAGCAGGTCGGTGTACGCGGGGTTCAGGGCCAGCCGGGCGGCGTGCGGGTCTTCCAGGCGCGTCCAGGCTCGCGGCATGCCCGCAGCGTACCGCAGCGGCCGTCACCTCTACTCGACGCGGGTGCTTGAGGGTCGAGTAGACCGGGGCGCACGCTGAGGCATGACCAATCCGGCAGCCCAGGTGGAGTTCACGCCCGAACAGCAGCGCGTGCAGGCGTCCGTGCAGGCCCTGTGGCACCCGCAGACCATCCCGGACCCGTACCCGGCGTACGCGGCGCTGCGCGACCTGAACCCGCCCGGCGTGCTGCCCGTGCCTGAGTGGGGCATGACCTTCGTCACGTCGCACGCCGTGAACAGCGCCGTGCTGCGCTCCCCGCTGGCGCGCTCGGGGGCCATCATCTCGCAGATGCCGGGCGACACGCAGGCCACGCGACTCCTGCAACCCATGATGCTGTTCCACAACGGCCCCTCGCACGCCCGCCTGCGAGGGCTGGTGCAGGCGGCCTTCACGCCGCGCGTGGTCGAGGCGCAGCGCGAACTGGTGCAGGCGGTCCTGAACGACCTGCTGGACGCCCTGCCCACCGACCGGGACGTGGACCTCGTCGCCGGACTGGCCGCGCCGCTCCCGGCCCGCGTGATCATGCGGATGCTGGGCCTGCGCGGCGACGACGAGGCGAAATTCATGCGCTGGACGCAGAGTGTCGCGGACCTGCTGGGCGGCGCGGAAGGCAACCCGGACCTCCTGGCCCGCATCGAGGCGGACGCGAGCGAGATGCGCGCGTACTTCCGCGACCTGGCCGACGAACTGCGCGCCCACCCGCAACCCGGCCTGCTGAGCGCCATGGCCGCCGCCCAGGACGGAGGCGAACGCCTGAGCAGCGACGAGCTGCTCTCGAACGCCGTCCTACTGCTGGCCGCCGGGCACGAAACGACCAGCAACCTGATTCCCGGCGGCCTCCTCGAACTCGCCCGGCAACCCCAGGCCTGGGCCGCCCTGGTCGCCCGCCCCGACCACCCGAACGTCGCGGACGAACTGCTGCGCGTCGTCTCGCCCGTGCAACTCGACGGGCGCACCCTGACCGGCGACCTGACCACGACCGGCGCGGACGGCCAGCCCATCACCCTCCCGACCGGCGCGCACGTGCAGACCCTGCTGGCCGCCGCGAACCGCGACCCCGGCGTGTTCCCCGACCCCGACCGCATCGACTGGGACCGCCCGAACAGCGCCCGGCACCTCGCGTTCGCCGCCGGCGCGCACTACTGCCTGGGCGCGTCCCTGGCCCGCCTGGAAATCGCGGAAGTGTACGCCGCGCTCGCCCGCCGCTCCCCTGGCCTGACCGTCACCGACCCCACCCCCCCGTTCAAGGCGAACCTCGTCCTGCGCGGCCCGCAGGAACTGAAAGTTCGGCTGAACGGCTGAGGGACACCGGCAGGATCACAGGGTTTCAAGAAACGCCCGCACTTCTCTCAGCACCAGCCGGGGCTCGTCGAAGTGCGGGTAGTGGCCGCTGCCCGTAGCCACCACACGGCGGCCCTGTGAGGAGGCGAGGGCCAGTTCTGATTGCAGGGCGTTCCACTCCCGTGTGAAGCCACCCGCCTGTGCGGGCGTGAACGGCGCCTGCTCGTCGGTGGTCAGGTGCTCTGGCAGGAAGGGCTGGCCCCGCGAGATCACCAGCAGGGGGAGGTCCGGCAGAGTTCCCTGCAGGTCGCCTCCGCGCCGGAACACCTTCTCGAAATCCCAGCGTTCCGGGTGCCCGGCCTTTATCTCCTGTTCCATGTCCTGCTGCGCCCGCTGCTGCTGCGGCGTCCGCACTGCGTTCAACCGCTCTGCCTGACAGGGGTGTGAGCTGTCCAGCAGCGTCAGGCCCGATACCCGCCCCGGAAACCGGCGGGTGAATTCAAAGGCGATCAGGCCGCCTATCGAGTGTCCCAGCAACACCACCGGACCGGGCGCGCAGGCCTTCAGGACTGCCTCCAGTTCCGCCACGGCTTCATTCAGACCTCTGGGCGCCGTGGGGGGCGCGCTGCCTCCTATGCCCGCGCGGTCATAGGCAAGCACAGGCGTCAGGTCAGCCACGCCAGGAGCCAGGAACACGGGTTCACGCATCATCTGCGCGACTATTGGTTCCTCTTCTGCCGTGAACCACGAGGACGCTGGCACACCCATGCCGCTCAGCAGCACCAGCGTGGGCGGGTCAGGGCCGTCGGTGCGGGTGGCCGGGATCGACCGTGTCTGTACGTGGCCTGTGGCCGTCGCAATCATTCCACCGGGCTGAATCATTTCCGCAGCGTACCGGCGCCAGAGGGACAGGCGGATGCGCCATTCAGCGCATTTCACGCGCCTACCCGCCTCGCCTACCCTGGCGCATGCCAGACGCCACCCCGGACGCCCTGACACAGATCGCCGCGTATTACGCCCAGGACCGCGAGCATGACCGCCTGACGCGCGGCCTGGGATTGATCGAGTTCATCCGCACGCTGGAACTGCTGTCGCGCCTGCTGCCCCCCGCGCCCGCGACGGTGCTGGACGTGGGGGCGGGCGCGGGCGTGTACGCGCGGGAACTGCTGCGCGCCGGGTACGCCGTGCACGCGCTGGACGCCATGCCCGGTCACGTGAAACGCCTGCGGGCCGATCCGGCGCTGGCGGGCCTGTCGTCCGTGACGCTGGGGGACGCCCGCGCCCTGCCCTACCCGGATGCCGGGGCAGACGCGGCGCTGCTGCTGGGCCCGCTGTACCACCTGCCCGACCCGCGGGACCGCGCCCGCGCACTGGCCGAAGCGGCGCGCGCCGTCCAGCCCGGCGGGGTGGTGCTGGCGGCGGGCATCTCGCGGGCGTCAGCCATCACGCGCGACCTGACGCGTGACGAGCTGGATGAGGCGTACACCCGGCCCATCCGCGAGGACACGTACCGCACGGGCCAGTACCGCAACCCGGAAAGCCGGGGCAACTTCTTCACGACCGCGTACTTTCATCATCCGCACGAACTGCACGCGGAACTGCACGCGGCGGGCCTGACAGACGTGACCGTGTACGCCGTCGAGGGGCCCACCAACCTGCTGCGCGACCCCGAGGCGGCCCTGAACGACCCGGCGCGGCGCGAGGGCATCCTGCGCGCCGTGCGCCTGCTGGAACGCGACCCGGCGCTGCTGGGGGCCAGCCCGCACCTGCTGGCCGTGGGTACAGTGGGCGGCACAGGAGTCTGAAGTTCATCTCAAGGCCCGGCCGGTCATGCTGGGCAGCCCGGAGAACGGGAAGCTGTCAGGGTAAGGGCAGTTCACGTTCTGCGAGGTACTCCCCCATGAACCGAGTCACGGCCACCCTTCTGTTCCTGCTGTCCAGCGCGGCGCACGCGGCCGACCTGCGCGTGTATCCCACCTTCGCGGAGGTGCGTCAGCCCCTGACGGCCGCGCCCCTCTCATTCCCGCCCGCGCAGTGGCGCTGGATTCAGCCGGGCAGCGTGACCGTGCTGGGCGCGGCTGCCACGCCGTTCTCGCTGCGTCCGCTCGAACTGGACTGGCTGCGCGCGCAGGAAGGCCAACCCGTGACGTGGCGGCGGGCCGGTCAGCCCGCACTGGCGGCCACGCTGGAACGCGCCGACGACCTGCTACTGCGCCTGGAATCGGGCGGGTTCGTGCGCGCGGCCCTGGAGGACCTGACCTTCTCCTCGCTGCCGCCGGTGCAGGGGGGCGTGACGTTCCGCCTGAACGGGCCGCTCCCGGCGGGCGGCACGCTGAGTTACCGCACGGCGGCGCTGTCCTGGACGCCCCGCTACGAGTTGCGGGTGGGCACGCCCACCACGCTGTCGGCGCTGGCGCAGATCACGAACCGCAGCGATCAGGTGTTCACGGCGGAACACGCCGACCTGTTCGGCGGCACGGTACGGCAGGTATCTGCGGCCGTCACCGGTACGCTGACCAACGCGGCAGCCGGAGACACGTTGCCAGTCCCAGTTATGCCGGCCAGCGCGGGACGCGCCGAGCCGATCAACGTGGGCGAGGTGCGCGGCCTGCAACGCTACGCCCTGCCGGGCGGCCTGACGGTGGGGAGGGGCGAGCAGCTGACCCTACCGTTCCTGAAACCCCAGGTGGGCGCGTTCACACGCTACGGCAGCGTGCAGTCGTACCTGAACGGGACTGGATCGTCGGGGCAGGTGAACCGGCAGTACAAGTTCACGCCGTCCGTGTCGCTGCCTGCCGGGACGGTGGACGTGCGCGAGGGTGACCTGCTGGTGGGCAGCGTGACCCTGCCCGCCGCGCAGGCGGGCGCGCCCATCGACCTGAACCTGGGGGCCGATCCGGACCTGCGGTACGTGAAGCGCGTTCAGCAGCTCTCTCAGGAGAAGAGCGCGGCCGGGCAGGTCGTGAGCACGACGTGGCAGGTAACGTACTCGTTCACCAGCCGGAAGAGTGCGGGCCTGCGCGTGAACGTGCGCGAACAGGTGTACGGACGGAGTGTGAGCGTGGACGGCGGCGCGCCGCAACCGGGGCAGGTGACCGTGACCCGGCAGGTGCAGGTGCCCGCGCAGGGTCAGGCCAGTCTGACGGTCAGGATCAAGGTCATGAACTGACGCCCCTGTTATCCCTCAGCAAGTTCTCCCTGGGCCCACCCTCCTCGATCCAGAACACGCCGCCCACGCCGACGCGGGGGGCGAGGTGCAGGTCGCTGCCGTCCACGAGCAGCGTGGCGCGCAGGGTGGGGCCGGGCTGGTAGGCGCTCAGCAGGCCGTAGTGCTGGAGGCGCGGGCTGAATTCCAGGCCCACAGCGGGCGTTCCGGCGGTGAACAGGCGGTGCAGGTGGCGTTCCAGCGCGTCGGCCCGGCGCACGCCCCACAGGCCTCGTGCGCGTAGTGGGAGGCCTTGTGCGCGCAGCCAGTCGTTCGTGCCGGTCAGCCAGTCCCAGGGCAGCACGGCGCGTTGCCCGCCGGTCGCGGGGACGATGAAGGCCCGCTGGGCGGTCAGCAGTTCGGCGGCCAGCGCGTCACGCGGCGGCAGGGGCCGGTCCAGCCGGGCAGCGTGCCACCGCAGCAGGCACGCGGCGCTCAGGGGACCGCAGCCGACCAGCGCGCCGCGCACGGTGCCCTGGCCGCCGTCGTGCGGGGGGCGCGGGCCGGTGAAGGCGTGCAGGTCGTGGATCATGCGGACCCGATCTCCGGGAAGCCCTCGTAGCGGGCGCCGGTGAAGGACAGGCCGTGCGCGGGGACATTCGCGCCGGCCTGTGACCGCTGCCGCGAGTGCAGGATTCCGGCGGCCTGTTCGGGGCTCAGGCGGCCCTGCCCGGCCAGCAGGAGCGTGCCGACGAGGCCGCGCACCATGTGCCGCAGGAAGCTCTCGCCGTGCACGTGGATCTCCCAGATCAGGGGGCCGGGCTGCACGCGCAGCAGCCTCAGTTCGCGCACCGTCTGGCGATCTTCCTGGGTGGCGAACGCGGCGAAGTCGTGCGTGCCGGTCAGGGCGGCGGCGGCGGCGTTCATGGCGCCCGGGTTCAGGAGTTGCGGGACGTGCAGGGCGCGGCCGTGCCACAGCGGGTGCCGTTGCGGGTGCACCAGCAGCCGGTACACGTACTGCCGCTCGGTGCACGAGAACCGCGCGTGGAACCCGGCGGGTGCGTCGGCGGCGTGCAGGACGGCCACGGTGGGCGGCAGGTGGGCGTTCAGGGCGCGGGCCAGTTTCGCGGCGGGCACCCGGAAGGTGTCGGGTACGTCCACGTGCACGGGCATGGCCTCGGCGTGCACGCCGGCGTCGGTGCGTCCGGCGGCGACCGGGCGGAACTCTCCGCCGCCCAGCCGCGACAGTGCGCCGTGCAGGGTGTCCTGCACGCTGGGCAGCGCGGGCTGGGACTGCCACCCGGCGTAGGGACCGCCGTCCCAGGCGACGTGCAGGAGCAGGCGGCGGTGCCCTGGGGGGGGGCGGTAGTCCGGGCGGGTCATGCTAGCGGTTCAGGGCGCGGCCGAAACTCTGCGTGGCCCTGAGTTTCATGTCCTCGATGGCGTTCCAGTCGGGCAGGACGCGCCGCAGGGCTTCCTCGGCGACCTGCGCGGCGTTCAGGGTGGTGGGGTGGGCGGGCGCCCCGGCGTCGGCGCAGAAGCCCTGCACCTTGGGGTCGTAGGCAATGCCGGTGAAGGGCGTGCCGGTCGCGGCGGCCAGGATCACGGCGTGCAGGCGCACCCCGATCACGTACCCGCTGGCGGCGATGGCGTCCAGCGCCACCTGCGGGTCGCGGGTGCTGATCACGTCGTTCGCGCCGAGGCTGTGGGCGGCCTCGTCGTCGTGGTCGGGCATGAAGCTCAGGGCGGTCACGTGGCGGCCCTCGGCCTGCAGGCGGCGGATGACGTCCCTGAGTTTCGCGGTGGCGTCGGTCACGTCGCCGCGCGGGGCGACGATCACGCGTTTCAGGTCGCGGGTGGCGGGCGCGGCGCTCAGCAGCAGGGCCGGGTCGCCGCCCAGTTCGGCGCGGACACCCAGGCTGGCCAGGGTGTCCAGGCTGCCCTGGTCGCGCACGATGACGGTCACGCCACGCAGCGCGCGGGCCACGCGGCGGCCGCCCTGCTCGCTCAGGGGACCGACGCTCTGGTTGAACACGACCACGCGGCGGCCCATGAACTTCGCGAGGCGGATGATCGCCAGGTAGTACGTGAGCGTGCGTGCGCTGGTCTTGTCCTGAAGCAGGCCGCCCCCGCCGGACAGCAGCACGCGCGAGCGCATCAGGGCGCCCAGCACGGCGGCGGGTTTCATGCGTTCGGCGCTCTGGCAGTCGTAGGTGCGGGCGGTCTCGGCGGGGGTGTTGGACAGCAGCAGCGGCTCGGCGCTGTACTTGCGCAGTTCGCGGGTGATGGCCAGGGCGATGGCCTCGTCGCCGGTGTTCCCGAAGCCGTAGTAGCCGCTGACGGTCACGGTCGTCAGGGGTGGGGGCCGGTTCATGCGTTCACCGGGCGCGTGCCGTAGGTGTGCCACAGGCGCAGGGCCGCGCGGATGACCCAGATGCCGATCAGACCGGCGATCAAGCCGATGCCCAGGCCCAGGAAGCAGCGGGTGGCGCTGATCAGCAGCGGCGTGTGGAAGTGCGAGAAGGTGTTCAGGATGCTGGACTGGCCGACCACGCCGCCCAGGATCAGCATCGCGCCGAAGTAACCGGGCAGCGCGCCGCTCAGGCCGATGAGGCCCAGCGGGTGCCCGGCCATCTCCTTGAAGCGCGGGCGCACGAGGCTGTCCTGCAGGTCCTGGCGGATGCGGGCCTCGGTGTCGCTGACGCTGGCGCCGGTGGCATTCCCGCGCCGCAGGAACACGAGTGCGAACACGGCCAGCGCCGCGGCCATCACGACGATGTCACCCAGCTTGATGGGCGCAGCGTAGATGTCCCGCGCGGTCTTGCGCAGGTCCTGGCGGGGCAGGAAGCTCAGGGCGACCAGCAGCAGCGGCAGCGCCAGCGTCAGGCCCACGCCCCGGAACGGTTCGAGGCCCAGCACGCTGTCACGGTTCGCGCCGAGCGCCGAGACGAACAGCACGCCGCACAGGCTCAGGCCGGTCGCGATGAACCAGTCGGTCACGCGGGCGCGGCGCAGCACCATGCCCAGCGCGGGGAAGGTCACGGCGGCGATCAGGGCGCCCCCGGCGTAGGGGTCGAAGCGGTTCAGGCCCAGGGCCAGCGCGCCGCTCGCGGCGGCGACCAGCAGGCCCAGGCGGATCAGCGGGAAGCTCAGGCCCAGCAGCAGCAGCGCCGCGACCGGCCCGATCAGGCTCAGGAGGCGCAGCGTCGTGTTCTCGGTGAAGGGCGTGATGACCGGTTCGGCGATCTTCACGCCGGACTTGCCCAGCAGTTCGGTGGTGCGGGTCAGCAGGTCTTCGGTCTCGTTGATGGTCGGGTAGGGCCGCAGGTACAGCAGGCGCATGGAGCGTTCACGCGCGGCGAGGTTGTACTTGCTGGCCAGCGTGATGGGGTCCAGGCGGTTCTGCCACGCGGGGTTCACGCTGAACGCGCGGGCGGCGCCGTGCGTGGCGATCAGGGTGTCCAGGCCGCGCTGCGGGGTCGCCTCGATCAGCGCGGGAATGCGCTTGCCCATGCGTTCGTTGATCTTCTCCAGCAGTTCCGGCGTGCGCGCCCCGATGACTTCCTCGCCGTTGAAGGCGATGAACGGCACGTCCGGCCAGTCCGCGCCGGGTTCGCGCAGGGCGTCGTCGGCGTAGGGGCGGTACACGATCATGTACCCCTTGGCCTTCAGTTCGCTGATCAGGGCGGTGTTCGGGCCGGTCGGCAGGAAGGTGGGGTCGGTGGGCCACTCGGTCCAGGTGAACCCGCCGACCTGAACCTGCCGGGTCGGAATGGTGAAGCGGGCGGGCAGGCCCTCGGCCACGCCGGGCTTCAGGGACCGCAGGTACACGTTCTGCGGGTTCACGGCCGCGCCGGGAAAGTCGGCTTTCAGGTCCGCGCCGCTGCGCAGGTACACCTCGCCGCGCTGCACGAGGTTCCCGATCACGTCCTCGTAGATGGCGACGCTGTTCACGCCGAGTTTCTGGTAGCGGTCCAGCAGCGCCTGCGGTTCCAGACCGAAGCGCCGCGCCTGCGAGGCCACGGCCGGGTAATCCATGACCAGCGCGGCCGTCTTCTCATTGCGTTCGTAGTTCACGCGGCCCACGGCCAGCAGCAGCGCCGGAATCAGGGACAGCAGGATCAGGCCCAGCAGCGCCGGAGTCCAGGGGTGACGGGACGGCGGCGGAACGGTCATGCCGCCCTGGGCAGGCGCGTCGCGGGTGGGGGGAGCATCGGTCACAGGCACATCCTAAAGGGGAGAAACAGCGGAAACGGGAAGCGGGTCAGATCGGCGGGCGGGGCCGGGCAGCGGTTCATGCTGCGGCGCCCCTGCCCGCCGGGTCATCCATCCAAAGGTGCGCATCCAGAGGCACGTCCGGCGGCAGGAGGCATGCCCGGATGACCGCCCGTCAGATGGTGGTGCGGATGCGGGCGGCCAGCATGTCCAGCGCCGGTTCGTTCATGCCGCCGTGCGGGATGATCACGTCCGCGTAGCGTTTGGTGGGCTCCACGAAACTCAGGTGCATGGGGCGCACGTACTCCAGGTACTGCTCGATCACGCTCTCGGGCGTGCGGCCGCGTTCCTGCGTGTCGCGCAGCAGGCGGCGGATGAAGCGCACGTCGGCGTCGGCGTCCACGAACACCTTCAGGTGCATGCGGGCGCGCAGGGCCTCGTCGTACAGCGCGAAGAATCCCTCCAGGACCACGACCGGGCCGGGCAGGACCTTGGTGGTCTGCGCCGAGCGGGTGTGGTTCGTGAAGTCGTACTCGGGCATGTCGATCGGCACGCCGGACAGCAGGGCGTCCACGTGCTGGCCCAGCAGCGCCCAGTCGAACGCGGCCGGGTGGTCGTAATTGGTTTTCAGGCGCGCCTCGAAGGGAATGTCGTCCTGGTTGCGGTAGTAGTTGTCCTGGTTCAGGACGGCCACGCCCTCACGGCCCACGGTTTCCATGACGCGGCGGGTCACGGTCGTCTTGCCGCTGCCGGACCCGCCGGCCACGCCGATCATGAACGGCACGCTCACGCGCGCCTCCCGCCGCCCAGACTCCCGCCGCCCAGACTCCCGGTCGAGCAGGCGCCCAGGCTGCCGATCAGGTCGATGCGGCGCTCGGCCATGCGGCGCGCCACGACGTGCGGCGCCTTGCCGTACTGCTCGGCGGCGGCCGTGATGCGGTTGACGGTCTGGTAGATGCGCTCGGCGGACTGGTTCATGTCGAGGCCCGTGGCGGCCGAGATCAGGCCCGCTGAGTTGATGGCGAAGTCTGGCATGTACACGATTCCGGCCTCCTTGACGGCCTCCTCACCCCGGCGGGTCAGGGGGTGATGCTCGCCCCCGGCGATCAGGCGGCACTGCAGGCGCGGCACGTCCTGACTGCGGATGGTGTGCCCGTACCCGCAGGGCGCCAGGATGTCGCAGGGCGTGTCCAGCAGTTCGTGGCACCCGACGACCGTCACGCCGCTGAGTTCCTCGGCCAGCGCCTGCGCGCGTTCCGGGCGGTCGTCCGCGACGGTCAGGCGCGCGCCCTCGCGGTGCAGGTGCCCGGCCAGCGCGCGCCCCACGGCGCCCACGCCCATGATCGCCACGCGCACGCCACGCATGCTCTCGGAACCCAGGGCGTGCCGGGCGGCGGCCTTCATGCCGCGGTACACGCCGTACCCGGTCACGGAACTGGTGTCGGTGTGCATGCCGAGCGTGGACCCGGTTTCCTGCGCCACGAAGGCAATGTCGGCCGGACTGACCCCGATGTCCTCGGTCAGGACCACGCGGGACTCCATGGGCCGCACCTGCCGTCCCAGCGCGCGGAACAGCGCCTCCCTGGCGTGCGGGTCTTCCACACCGCTTTCCGGCATCATCAGGACGCACGCGCCGCCGCCGTAGTTCAGTCCGGCCAGCGCGGCCTTCAGGGTCAGGCTCTCCGAGAGCGCCAGCGCGCCCCGCACCGCCAGTTCTTCATCCTGTTCTCGTAATCTCACGCCGGCAATGGCGGGCCCCAGCACCGTCGAGTGAATCGCCAGTGCGGCGCGCAGGCCACTGGGAGCGTGGTGCAATAACGTCAGGGCTTCGTGCCCGCGTGACTGCATCTCCTCAAGTATTAGCATTCGGGACTCCTGTGCCGCCCCCGCCCGCCACTGCTGCGGCGCGCGGTAACGCCCCGTAGCCTACCACCGCGCCCGCCGGGGCAACAGCCGTTCAAGGGGGGTTCGGCGGGGGGCGTCGGCGGGCCGTCCGGAACGGCTGAAAGAACGCTGTCAGACGTCACTCGTCACCCTGCAGCAATGCTCCCGCTGGTCCCTTGCCCGGCTGCCCACGTGGTCCCCCGCGACCGCGTGGAAAAACGTGGCGTTCCGGCGGACGGCAGTCCCTTACAATGGGGCGCACAAAGGGGGAATTGAATGGAACGGATTGCTCCGCTCGCCAAAATTCTGGCAGAAGCGAACGGGATTGACTGGCAGAAACTCAACGGGACCGGGAGCGGCGGGATGATCGTCGAACAGGACATCCTGAATTACCTCTCGCGCGTCATGAGCGGCGAGGAAGATCCGCCCAGCACGCCCGTGGACCCCACCCCCGCCGGCTGGACCGGCGAGGAGATCCCCAGCGCCGACATGCTGAACAAGGCCGGCATGAACGCCGACATGCTCAGCCGCGCGGGCGTGGACACCGACATCACCGCGTTCGTCGAGCAGGCCCGCACCGCCTCACCGCAGGTGCCCGCCACTCCGGCTGCCAGCACCCTCGAAGACGAGGACCTGGAATTCGAACTGGACGACGAGGACACGGCAAGCGGCGACACGGTGAGCGGGAACACCGGCAGCGCGCCCGCCCCGACCTTCGGCGCGCCCAGCTTCACGACCCCCGCCGCGCCCGCCCCGGAAGTGCCGACCCCGGCCATGCCGGAAGTGCCCGTCCCGGCTGCGCCGGAAGTGCCAGCCCCGGCTGCGCCGGAAGTGCCGACCCCGACCTTCGCTGCGCCGACCACCCCGGCCCCCAGCTTCACCGCGCCGAGCTTCAGCGCACCGAGCTTCACTGCGCCGGCACCCGCCGCACCCGAACCGGTCGTCCCGGCACCCGTGATGCCCGAACCGGTCACGCCTGAGCCGGTCATGCCCGCTCCCGTCATGGAGGCGCCCGCACCGATGGTGGAGACGCCGCAGGCACCCGAGGTCGCCGCCCCGGCCGCCGCGACCGGACTGGCCGCCGGGCTGGGCAGCCTGCTGTCCCGCCTGTACCAGAAACCCGCTCCGGAAGCGCCCGCACCCCAGGTCCACACGCCTGAAGTGCCCACTCCCGAGATGCCCGCACCCGAGATGGCTACTCCCGAGATGGCCGCGCCTCAGGTGGCTGCGCCCGCCGTTCACGTTCCGGACGTGCAGGTGCCAGCAGTGCAGATGCCGGACGTGCAGGTGCCGGAGGTGCAGGCGCCCGTCGAGGCCGCTCCCAGCAGCGTGCCTGCCTTCCACTTCGACCCGACGCCCGCCACGACCACGCCGGATATCACCGCCGCGCCCGACATCACCGCCGCGCCGGAAGTCAGCGCCCCCGAAATCAGTGCCCCTGAAGTCAGTGCGCCGGAAGTTCTGGACGCGCCCAGCGAACCCACGCCCGAACCGGCACCTGAACAGCCGGGCGAGCAGGTGGCGGCAGTGCCCGCCATGCCGGGCTGGACGGATGGCCGTCAGGCCGACGATCACGCCTGGACGGAACCGACCCAGGACGACGCGCCCGCCGACGAGACGCCAGCCGAGGCGGCAGCCGCCGCAGAGGAGGCCCCCGCCACCGACAGCACCACCGACAGCACCACCGAAAGCACCGTCGAGGAGATCACGGAAGCTCCCGCCGACGAAGTGGCTGCCGAGGAAGCACCTGCTGACGACGCGCCTGCCGAGGCCGCTCCGGTCGAACCTGAGTCCGCCGCACCTGAGTCCGCCGACGAGCCCGCCGGAGAGGTCGAAGAGGAGGTTGCCGCGCCCGTGGCAGCCGAACTGACGCCCGCCGCGGACGCGCAGGACACGGATGCCGGGGACACGGATGCCGGGACCGTCGAGGCCGCCCCGGAGACCGCTCCGGAGGAAGGCACGCCGGAGGAACCCGAGGTCACGCCAGAGGCGACGGAGGCCGCGCCGGTCGAGGAAGTTCAGCCCGAGCCGGAGGCGGCGGTGCTGGTCGCGCCGGTTGCGGTGGCCGACTCGAACTCCACGCAGGTGCTGCACACGCAGGGCGAGGGCCGCCAGGCGAACGCCGTGTGGTTCGGCGCGTACCTGCGCCGCGACGCGGACGTGGCGGCGCTGCACGACCTGCAGGGACAGGTCAGCGCCGCGCTGGAGCAGGAGCTTCCGCTGGGCCTGCTGGTCGCCCGCGCCGCGCAGCGTCACGCGGACACCCTGGGCCTGGGCAGCGTGGCGGTGCAGGGCGAGAGTCACGCGCACGCGGTCGGGACCGGCAGCCTGCGTGACGCGCTGGCGCAACTGGACGCCGCGCATGACGGCACCCCGGACCTGCTGATCGTGGACGCGGGCGCGCACGGTCTGGATGACCTGCACTACCCGCACACCCTGACCCTCAGCGTGGGCCGCATGCAGAACGGCCGCGCGCCCCTGAGTCTGAACGGTGACGTGGACGCCGCCCGCGCCGCGAAGTTCCTGGCGCAGGTGGCCGGGACGCTGGAACAGCCCATCCTGCTGGTGCTGTAAGCGCCCGCAACGCAAAGAACCGCCCCGTCACCTGGGGCGGTTCTTTTGCGTTGTGCCTCTTTTGCGTTGTGCCGGGGCGGGCAATGGGTCAGGGTCGTGGCTCGCTCACGACCCGCCTGATTACGCCTCGGTGCCCAGGTGTTCTTTGGCCCAGTCGTAAAATTCCGGTTTGTAGAATTCCAGGCGTACTTTCTTGTATTCCTTGGTGGAGTACAGGATGGCGTGGTCGACGCCCTGCGCGACTTCCTGTTCGATGGCGCTGATCTTGCCGAAGGCTTCTTCCTTGCTGCGGCCGTGGACCATGGTGAAGATGGTGTAGGGCCATTCGGGGTAGGTGGGGCGCAGGTAGCAGTGCGAGACGGCCTTGAATTCGGCCATCTGGCGGCCGACCTCGGCCACGCTGTCCTGCGGGACGGCCCAGACGCCCATGGCGTTGAAGGTGAATCCGGCTTTCTGGTGCCGGAACACGGCGGACACGCGGCGCAGCGCTCCGGCGGCTTTCATCTTCTCGGCGTGCGCGGCGACTTCCTCGATGCTCAGGCCCAGCGCGGCGCAGGCGTCGGCGTAGGGTTCCTCGGTGACGGGCAGATCCTTCTGGAATTCCGTGACGAACGCCCGGTCGAGGTCCGTGACCGCGTAGCCAATGTTGCGTTGCTCGCTGGTGTACTGGGGTTTGGCCTTGGCGTTCCAGTCTTCCTTGCCGGTCATGTCGAATTCCACGCCGATCTTGAACAGGTGCAGGGTGGGCATCAGGCGGGTCAGGCGCGCGCCGCTGAGTTCGTGGAGTTTCTGCACGTGCGCCTCAAGGTCACTCTCGGGCGGCACGGCGATGGTGTACCAGAGGTTGAAGTCGTGGTTGCGTTTGTAGTTGTGGCTGACGCCGGGGTGGGCGTTCACGATCTCGGCCCCGGCGTCGAGCTGGTCCTCGTCGTGCACGGCGGCCACGAGGCTGCTCTGGTAGCCCAGGGTGCGGGTGTCGAAGATGGCGCTGACCTGCCGCAGCACGCCCTCGGCCTTCACTTCACGCAGGATGCTCAGGGCTTCGGCTTCGGTCAGGCCGACGTCCTGCGCGATGACGGCGTAGGGGCGCCGGGTGATGGGGATGTCGCGTTGAATGCGGTTCAGGAGCTGCTCGCGTGGCGTGGGGGCAGGCTTGGGCGCGGCGGCGGGTGCGGTCATGTCTGCACAATACGCGCCGGCGGGGCGGCGAAACGTCCCCGAACGAACGGTCAGGCGGGTGCGGCGGGGGCCGGGATGGGCGCACAATGGCGGGCATGGTAACGGCGATCGTGATGGTGCAGGCAGAGCGGCAGCGGGTGCAGGAGACGGCCGAGGCGCTGGCGGGGGTGCCCAGCGTGCGTGAGGTGTACTCCGTGACGGGCGAGTGGGACATCGTGGCGATCCTGAAACTGGCCCGCTACGAGGACCTGGACGACGTGGTGACCGGGCACCTGCGCAAGGTCGAGGGGATTGCGCGTACGCAGACGATGCTGGCGTTCCGCACGTACAACGAGGCGCTGCTGGATCAGGGGTTCGGGGTGGGGCTGGACGAGGGGCAGCAGCGCTGAGCCGGAAGGCTGCCCAGGCAGGTTTAGCCAGGCAGGTTTAGGAAGTCTTTAGAGGACCGTGGGTTTTGTGACCTGCCGTACCTGCGCCCGGTGGGTCGGCGGGTACGTTGAACCGCATGACCCGCACCCTTCTGCTTCCGGCCCTGCTTCTGGGGGCCGCCCTGTCCAGCGCCGCGTCCGCCAAGTCCATCGTGGTGGGCAGCAAACTCGATCCCGAGGCGCAGATCCTGGGGCAGATGATCGTCCTGACCCTCAAGAACGCGGGCCTGGACGTGACCGACCGCACGAACCTGGGGGATACCGGCGTGAACCGCAAGGCGATCCTGGCGGGCGAGATCGACGTGTACCCCGAGTACACCGGGAACGCCGTGTACCTGTTCCCGAAGGCGAAGATCACGGCCAAGCAGGCGGGGAACACCGGCACCATCTACGGGCTGGCGCGTCAGCTGGACAGCAAGAACGGCATCACGTGGCTCAAGCCCGCGCAGCTGAACAACACCTGGGTGATCGCGGTTCCCGAGGCGCTCGCCAGAAGCGCGAAGCTGGGCACGGTCACGGACCTCGCCCGGTACGTGAACGGCGGCGGCAAGCTGAAACTGGCGGGCAGCCCCGAGTTCTTCAATCGTCCCGACACCATGCCCGCCTTTGAAGAGGTGTACGGCTTCAAGCTGAAGGCCGACCAGAAGCTGATCCTGGCGGGCGCCACGCCGCCCCAGACGCAGCAGGCCGCCGCGAACGGCACGAATGGCGTGAACGCCGCGATGGCCTACGGCACGGACGGCACGCTGGCCGCCCTGAAGATGGTCGCCCTGAAGGACCCCAAGGGCGCGCAGGCGGTGTACCAGCCCGCCCCGATCATCCGGACCGAGACGCTCAAGGCGTACCCGCAGATCAGCACGCTGCTGAACAAGACCTTCGCCACGCTGTCGCAGGCGACCATGCAGGGCCTGAACGCCAAGGTGGCGCTGGAGGGCCGCACGGCGCAGGCCGTGGCGCAGGAGTACCTGAAGTCCAAGGGCCTGATCAAGTAAGCGCCGTGACGTACGTCTGCGGCGCAGGGCCGCTCCGTTCATGAGCGGCGGCGGTCGTGGGGGGGTGGGCGCCGCAGGGCGGCCCGCCCCCTCTGCTGCCAGCCGCCCAGGTGGCGCGCGGGGTGACGTGCAGGCGGTGCTGGTGCTGGCGGCCCTGCCGGTCCTGGCGGGCGCGTGGTTGCCGTGGGTGCTGCTGCGCCCCAACCGTCTGGCTCCGGGCGAGTACCTGCGCCTGCCACCAGCCTGGGCGGCGGCGCTGCTGGTGCTGGCATTCCTGCCGCTGCTGGCGGCCCGCTGGCGCCCGGCGCTGACCTGGGTGCCGGCCACGCTGGTGCTGCTGCTGGCCGTGTGGTTGCTGGGCACCCGCACGGGCGCGGCGCTGGTGGGGCAGGCGGAGTTCGCGCGGGCGAGTGCCGCCAGCGGCGCGTGGCTGACCCTGCTGGGTGCGGGCGTGGCCGTGTACGGCGCGCGGCTGTGTACGCGGGCGGCGGGCGGTCCCGCCTGGACCGGGCTGCTGTGGGTGGCAGGGCTGGCGGCGCTGGTCCTGACCGGCACGCTGTCGAGCTGGTCGGTGCTGGTCGAGGGCCGCAGCGAGGGGCCGCGCTGGGTGCAGGAACTCCTGCAACACCTGCGGCTGGTCGGCACGGCGCTGGGGCTGGCGGTGCTGATCGGGGCGCCGCTGGCCGTGTGGGCGTCCGGGCGTGAGCGGGTGGCCGGGGCGGTGCTGGGACTGGCGAACGCCGTGCAGACGGTGCCCAGTCTGGCGCTGCTGGGCCTGCTGATCGCGCCGCTGTCGGCCCTGGCGAATGCCTTCCCGGCGCTGCGTGAGGCGGGGGTCAGTGGGATCGGGGTCGCTCCGGCCCTGAGTGCCATGACGCTGTACGCGCTGCTGCCGGTGCTGCGTAACGGCGTGGTGGCGTTGCGGGGCGTGCCGCCGGGCGCGGTGGACGCGGCGCGCGGCATGGGCATGACCGCCTCGCAGCGCTTCTGGCGGGTGCAGTTGCCGCTGGCGCTGCCGGTGTGGCTCAGCGGGGTGCGGCAGGCGGCGGTGCTGCTGGTGGGCGTGGCGGCCGTGGCGGCGCTGATCGGGGCGGGCGGGCTGGGCACGTACATCTTCAAGGGCCTTCAGAGCGCCGCGACCGACCTGATCCTGCTGGGCGCCGTTCCGGCGGCGCTGCTGGCCGTCGCGGTCGACGCGGCCCTACGCGGCCTGGAAACACTGCTGGGAAGGCGCCTAGGGAGGGCCGCATGATCGAACTGCAACACCTGGAAAAACGGTTCGGTGAGTCGCTCGCCGTGCAGGACCTGAACCTCATCTTCCCGGACGGGGAACTCACGGCGCTGCTGGGCCCGTCCGGCTGCGGCAAGACCACCACGCTGCGCATGATCAACCGCCTGATCGAACCCAGCGGCGGGCAGGTGCTGCTGAACGGGCAGGACACCCGCGCCCTGAAACCCGAGGCGCTGCGCCGTGGCATCGGGTACGTGATCCAGCAGGTGGGGCTGTTCCCGCACCTGAACGTCGCGCAGAACGTGGCGACCGTCCCGGACCTGCTGGGCCGCGACCGGCGGGCCACGGCGGCGCGCGTGGACGAACTGCTCGACCTGGTGGGCCTGGACCCGGATACCTTCCGGCACAAGCGGCCGGGGGAACTGTCGGGCGGGCAGGCGCAGCGGGTGGGTGTGGCGCGCGCCCTGGCGGCCGATCCGCCGGTGCTGCTGATGGACGAACCGTTCGGGGCGCTGGACCCGCTGGCCCGCGACCGCCTGCAGGACGCCTTCCGTGACATTCAGCGGCGGCTGCGAAAGACGGTCGTGATGGTCACGCACGACATCGACGAGGCGCTGCGGCTCGGGGACCGCGTGGCCCTGATGAACGCCGGGCGGCTCGAGCAGTTCGGCACGCCCGACGACCTGATTCACCGGCCCGTCAGTGACTTCGTCCGGCAGTTCCTGGGCGAGGACGCCGCGCTGCGGCAACTGGCCGGGCAGCCGGTGGGGCAGTTCATGGCGCCGCTGCCTTCCGGCCCCTCCCCTGCCCTGCCGGCCGTGGCGGTGGAGGCCACCCTGAATGCCCGCAGCGCCCTGGGTGTGCTGCTGCGTGAGGGCACCGACCGCCTGACCGTGACCCGCGACGGGCAGCCGGTCGGCACGGTCGGCTGGCAGGACCTGCGGTCACCCGGAACGGAGCGTCCTTGAGACCCATTCGGGGACCCACGCGGAGGGCCGCGCGCCCCGGTGGGCTGTGGGCGGCGCTGCTGTGGCCCGCGCTGCTGCTGATCTGCCTGATTCCCGGCGTGCTGCCCCGCCTGATCAACCCGCTGGGGCTGGGCGAGGTGGGGTCTTTCGAGCCGCAGTTGTGGCGGCTGACCCTCACGCACCTGGGGCTGGTGCTGCTGTCCAGCGTGGTCGTGCTGGCGCTGGGACTGCCGCTGGCCGTGGCGGTCACCCGTCCTGGCCTGGAGGCCCTGCGGCAACTGTCGGAAACACTGGTGGGGCTGGGGCAGACCGTGCCGACCTTCGCGGTGCTGGCACTGGCGGTGCCGGTCCTGGGGTTCGGGTGGGCACCCACGCTGCTGGGGCTGATCGTGTACGGGCTGGTGCCGGTCCTCAGTAACGCCGTGGTGGGACTGCAATCGGTGTCGCCGGGAGCGCTGGACGCCGCGCGCGGCATGGGCATGAGCGCCAGGCAGCGCCTGTGGCGCGTGGAGTTGCCGCTGGCCCGCCCGGTCATCATGGCGGGCGTCCGGACCAGCACGGTCTATAACGTCGGGACGGCCACGGTCGGCGCGGCACTCGGGGCGGGCGGGCTGGGCGAACCGATCATCAACGGTCTGTCACAGCAGAACACGGCGCTGGTCATGACCGGAGCGGTCCTGGCGGCGTTGCTGGCCCTCAGTCTGGACGCCCTGATGGCCCTGTTCGATCCCGGTCACCACTAGCCCCCCCCAGAGCTTAACAATTGCTCAATGGTGACCCCGTGTGCAGTTCGGGAAGCGCGGGCGTATGATGGAAGGCATGCAGCCCCGGAGGCTTCCCACCCAGCGGCTTCCTGTCGCGTCCGCGACTGCACGTTCGACCGTACGTCTCCTGCGCTCCTACGCGTTCACTCCCTGATCTGATCCGGCCCAGCCACGCGCTGGGCTGTTCTCGTTCAGGGCGGCTGCCGCGTCGGCCCCACGCCGCCCGTGGGTACGTTCCGTTCAGAGCACGGCCAGCACGCCTCAAGAGGTGACACCTTGAAGCAGACCGCCTTTCAACCCGGTGACCGCGTCGTTCTTCCCCCCTACGGCATTGGCGTGGTGCGCGGCACCTGCCTGCGCCCCCTGCTGGGACAGGCGCACGCCTACTACCAGGTCGAGTTCGCCAACACGACCAGCAAGGCCTTCGTGCCGGTCGCCGCGCCCGACATTGCCGGCATGCGCCCGGCCCTGACCGCGCGGGACATGCCGGCGCTGCTGGACTCCCTGAAGACCAGCAGCCTGAACCTGCCCAGGCAGTGGGCAGCCCGCCACCGCCGCGTGACCGAGATTCTGGTCAGCGGCAACCCGTTCGAACTGGCGATCCTGACCTGCGAACTGCGCCGCTGGAACGTGGAACGCGGCCTGCCGGACCTGGACCGTCAGGCATTCCGCCGCGCCATCAAACTGCTCGAACAGGAGGTCAGCGGGTTGCAAGATCAGGGCGCGCAGGACGTGCAGAACCTGCTGGTACACGCCTGGAACGAAACACCGCAGAGCACCTGATACGGACTCCGATGGAATGGCTTTATAAGCCATCCCATTCGAGTCGAGCGGAGCCAGTGGGAGCAAAACGGGTTCCGGACGTGCAGTTAACAAACGGAATCCGTATGAACCAGCTGCAAGAACAGTGCGGGCCACCTGCCATTGTCTGGAGGTGGCCCGCACTCTTTGTATTGCCGGGCAGCGGGCAGAAGCTACCGTGCCGGTAAAAGACGCTGGGCCGGTCTTGGAAGACCGGCCCAGAGGAGAACAGCGTTACACAGTCACGAGT
>NZ_BMQM01000045.1 GCF_014648115.1 Deinococcus seoulensis | reverse complement strand
AGTGCGCATACATTCACGAGAACGGCTCCCCGCTTATTTGTCAAAAAAACCTTCCGGACTACTGGTGGTAGTTGGCTGGAACTAGACTCTGTTGGCGAATTCAGGTGATAGCTCCCAGACTCCGCATTTCTCGTTGCCGAGTCGCGATGATCCGCCCCACCCAACAGCAGTTTTCGAATTCGCCAACAAAGTCGAACTATGCCCGACACCACTGAAATGGGAGCGTCCGGGGCGTATCCCCGGACGTGTCAAAAGAGCTCCCAATCGAACGTTTCGTCTGTCAGAATCCCGCCTGTCCAGTCCAGCACCGCGCTCAGCAGGGCAATATCAAGCTCCGACGACGATACGGGCCTCACCGCCGACGACTCCTCAAATGCACCACGTGCGGCACTGAATTCAGTGAACTCAAAGGCACGCCCTACTGGAACGCACGCTGCTCCCAGGACACCGTCGACGCCGTCGTCAATCACGTCACCCACGGCAACAGCTTCGTCACGACCGCTGAACTGGTCGGCTGCCACCGCACCACAGTCGCGCGGATCGTCCGCACTGCCGGCACCCATGCACAGCACCTCCACGACCTGAATGCTCGTGACCTGCAGGTCACGAGCATTCAGGCAGACGAGCGCTACGGATTCGTCGGCCGCAAGAAGGAGCCCGCCTGGGACGCGACCGTCATCGATCCCAGCAGTAAGTTCCTGATCCAGGGCGAGGTTGGCGAGCGCACCGCCACCCTGACGCGGTCATTGCTCGTTCAGACCAAAGAACGCCTCGCTGATCCGCATGGACTGGTCCTGTTCACGGACGGTTTTCTGTCGTACCAGACGTTATTCCCTGAAGTGTTCGGCAGGCCGTACCGGCCCGCGAGGCAGGGGACACGGGGGCGGTTCCCGAAGACGGCTTACCGGATCCCGCGATCCTCGGCGCACGTACGGATCATCAAGGAGTATGCCGGGAAGCGGGTCGTGAGCGTCCGAACCGAGATCGCCGCAGGGACTCGCACCCGGGTGCACGAGGAACTGCAGCGGTTGGGCTACCGGAAGCCCAATACCTCTGCCGTGGAGCGTCAGAACGCGACGGCGAGACGCATGAATCCCCACCTGGCGAGGAAAAGCCTCGCATTCGCGAGGCTGACGGTCCACCGGGTGAGCCTGGCTCATCTGGTCCAGGGGACCTACAACTGGTGCCGAACGCAACGTGGTCTTCGGAAGAAGCTTGACGTCCCTAGGGGACGTCAACAGTACCTCCAGCGCACACCGGCGATGGCGATTGGGCTGACCGATCGCGTCTGGACGCTGCGAGCGTGGCTGTCACGGCCTCAAGGCGTTTCCTGTCGGGCATAGTTCCAGCCAACCACCCTACTGGTCAGACATGATTTAATTCAAATTGTCCAGTACTGAAGGTGCCTTCACCAGGACGCCGTCCTGGTGACCTGGGATCGGCGGCGCGTTTCTCCCGGCTGAAGAGGGCGGCGTACTTGCGTTCCCGCCATTCGATTACCTCGATGCACGTTGATACTTATGCAAGGCGTTTAAAAATATCGGCCTTAAGTATTTCGAATTCGTGATCGCTGATTATGGATTTTTCGCGAAGCTCGCCCAGTTTTTTGAGTTCATCGATAAAGTCGATGCTACCCGACGTCTTCTCTATCTGAAGGGCAGTTGCAACCGTGGATTCTTGACTAGGAATTCGGTCGAATGTTCGCGCCGTTTCGACGTGATGCGTCTGAACGTAATCTACTTTAAAGTCATAAAACCTCTTGCCTGCTTGAGAGATTTCGGAGAGAAAGTAACTATTGACGCCAGCACCCACAATGCCGCCGAGAATGGGCACCCACCCGGCCGCGAACTTCGCGCCTGCCTTGGCGCCGATCTTGGCACCCACCTTGGCGCCGACCTTGCCAGCCAGCTGATTCCCTGCAATGACACCGAACTGATGCCCTAAGCCCTTGGAGAGCGACTTCAATGCCAGCTTGGCGCCCCCCACGCCAACAAGGTCAGCCCCGACCTTGTTGGTCACTACCTTCGTAATATCCTCGTCACCCGACCACAGTGCCAGGATGAGCGCGAAGTCCTCCCGCTCCAGAAAATTGTCTCCCAGGGATTGATGACACTTGATCGCTCCAATCCCATAACAGCAGACGGCCATCCGATTCATCAGGAACGCAATATCAGCCGCTGCTCCCACCAGATGAAGGCCAGGAATTGCGCCCGATACGGCTCCACTGGCCATCACTGCTAAAGACTGACCCCCTGTGAATTCATCCAGATTCCTCTCTCTATGAGCTTTGTACAGCTCATCCAGATCGGGCGTCAAACTATCGAACGTGCTGATAACGGCGCTTCCCAGATTACTCATACCCCCCCCCTCAGTTCGATGAATAAGTTTCCAGAACTGCACGGCAACGCATCAAATTTGAAATTCAATCCAGGAATTCTCAAAGGAGATGCGAAAAGCAATCCCGAACAGGCACAGGCTCATCGCTTCCTGCGGTACTGTTCACAGCGGGTCAGGTGAGACACGCCGAGCTTACTCAACGGTTACGCGTCGTGCTGCCTCACTTGCGCCGAATACGGATTCCGCCTGTAATGGTCACCCGATCGAACGACCTGGCCTGACCTCTACGCTGAATAACGTCGAGGAGAGAATCGGAGCGCGGGGCAATCGTGCATCTCCTGTGGTCCGGGGAACGAGGCAGTGAGCCAGGGCACCACCAGTCCACTCCGGTCAACCTCCGCTCCCCGGCGCATCTGCGGCCTGATCGGACCGGGGAGCGCGGTATCCTGCGGCCCTATGGCCGATTTCGTGGTGACGGAGGCCTTCGGAGGTCCGGGAGAGGAAGGGGAGCGGCGGGTTTTCGAGGCCGTCAAGGCCGCGTACGCCGGCGAGGACGTCCTGGGGTTCTGGCGTTACCCCCTCGTGACCCGCGAGACGGTGCGGGAACCGGACATCCTGATCGCCGATCCGGAACTCGGGCTGGTCGTGATCGAGGTCAAGAGCCTCCCGCTGGACATGATCGCGGGCGTGAGCGGGTACCGCTGGGACCTCGCCCGGCCGTACTACGGCAAGGCGCACCTCAACCCGTACGAGCAGGCCCGCAGGCAGGCCCAGCTGCTCGGCGAACTGGCCGTCCGCCGGGGCGACCTCGCGCAGCTCGCCACGCGGGCCCTCGTGGCACTCCCGCTGATCACGCGGGAGGCGTGGGACGGGCGGTTCGGGCACCTGCTGAGCGACGTGCCGATGCTGTTCGCGGACGAGCTGACCCCCGCGCGGCTGCGCGCCGCGCTGGAACGGACCCCGCCCGTACGGTACGGGCAGCCGCTGGACGACGCGGCCTGGGCGGCGCTGCGCAGCGCCCTGGGGACCAGCGGGAACGTCCCGAAACGCGTGATCCGGCCTCCCGCTCCGGCCGCGACGCCCGCACCGGTCCGGCGGGCGGACCTGGTGACGCGCAGCGCGCGTCACCTGCATGCCTTCGACCTGCAGCAGGAACTGATCGCCAAGACCATCCCGCCCGGCCCGCAGCGCATCCGCGGGATCGCCGGGAGTGGGAAGACGGTACTGCTCGCGCAGAAGGCCGCGACGATGCACCTGCGCCACCCGGACTGGAACGTGGCGCTGGTGTTCTTCTCGCGGAGCCTGTACGACCAGATCCGCGCGCAGGTCGACCACTGGCTGCGGCAGGCCAGCGGCGGCGAGCAGTCCCTGCAGACCGCCGGGCACCGCCTGCGGATCCTGCACGCCTGGGGCAGCCGGGACCAGCCGGGCTTCTACCGTACGCTGGCGTCACAGGTGGGCGTCACGCCGCTCACCGTGGACCGCACGCCGCCTGGCAGTCCGACCAGCAAACTGCTGTTCGCCTGCCGGGCCCTGCTGCTCGACGCGCAGCTCACGCAGCGGTCCCTGCAGGTGTTCGACGCGGTGCTGATCGACGAGGGGCAGGACCTCGTGCATGAGGAGGCGGCCCTGAACTTCGAGGAGAAGCAGGCGTTCTACTGGATGGCGTACCAGAGCCTGCGCCCCGTCGCGCGGGACGCCCTGCTGGACACCGGGGAACCGGAGGCGCGGCGGCTGATCTGGGCGTACGACGAGGCGCAGAGCCTGGATACGCTGACCATCCCGAACACCCGGGAACTGTTCGGTGATCAGGGCGCGGCGATCTTCGGGCCGGGCGTGTCGTACCGGGGCGGCATCCGGAAGAGCGAGGTGATGAACCGCTGCTACCGCACGCCGGGACCGGTGCTGCTGGCCGCGCACGCCCTCGGGATGGGTCTGCTGCGGGAGGGGGGCATGCTGGCCGGGTTGACGAACCGAGCCGACTGGCAGTCCATCGGGTACGACGTCGAGGGTCAGTTCCGCAGCGGCAGCGAGGTGACCCTGACCCGCTCGCCCGAGAACTCCCCCAATCCCCTCCCCGGTTTCACGGACGAGCCGCTGGTGACGTTCGATTCCTACCCGACCCGCCGGGCGGAACTCCTCGCCCTGATCGACCGCGTTCAGGCGGATCTGGGTCCGCACGGCCTGCACCCGAGCCGGCAGGTCCTGATCGTCGTGCCGGGCCTGGACTGGGAGCCGTACACCCTGCAGGAGGACGTGTTCAAGGCCCTGCGTTCCGTGAACGTCAGCGTGTACCTGCCCGGCAACAAGGACGTGAACGTCCCGCGGCAGAAGTGGCCGGACACCGACCCGAACGGGTTCTGGCGTGACGGGGCGGTGACGGTCTCGCCGGTCATGCAGGCCAAGGGGAACGAGGCGGACGTGGTGTACGTCGTCGGCGTGGACCGCGTCGCGGCGCGCGAGGACGTCATCCGCCTGCGGAACCAGCTGTTCGTGGGGATCAGCCGCAGTCGCGGCTGGGTGCATCTCAGCGGGTGTGGGATGGACGGTACGCCGCTGGCGGACGAGATCCGCCGGGTGCTCGCGAGCGGGCCGGAGTTGCGCTTCACGTACCGGCAGCCCCGGCGGCAACTCGATGACGTCCGCAACTGAGCGTGCCAGACCGGTCCAGGACGCCTACACCAGCCTGGGCGCGCTGAGTGCCCGGCGTGACGGGCTGTCCCACGCGGAGCGGGGCGACCGTGCCTGACGGGCGCGAACTGCTGGGCACGCTGCTGAGGCACGAGTCCAAGACGAACACCTACAAGTTCGCGCTGGTCCGCGCGCTCAACGATCTCGCGATTGAACACCCATTTCTGCCGGACCGGGACGTGATCGTGCCGCTCCGGCGCGTGGCGCAGCGCTGGCTGGTGTCGTACTGGCCGTTCGTGGGCGAGCGGGAGGTCATGCAGGGGAGCCGTCCCGTCCGGGACGGCGTGCGCCGTCAGGACCTCAGTTTCCGGCCCGCTCTGACCCAGCTGAGGCAGGCCTGGGAGGACCTGCCGTACACCCGCAGTCACCCGGCGGACGGGGCGCTGCTGCTCGCGGCGTACCGCGCGGACCGTGGGGGGTTGAGTCCGGAGCTGGCCTCGCTGACCCGGCAGACCCTGACGGTGATCGCGCAGGCGGTCCGGCAGCCCGTGCGGTACGCCGGGCCGGAGGGCGCGCACGGGCTGTTCGGTGTACCTGCGCCGGTGGCGTCCCTGACGGGGACGCCACTGCCGGGATCGTCACCGCACGAACCGGCGTTCGTCGTGCCCGCCGCGTTGTGGCAGGCGCTGCTGGACCTGTCGCTGTGGGTGGAAGCGCTGTGCCTGCAGCAGTGGAGCCTGTTCGTGGAACGGGTGGAGCAGACGCCACGAGTGACACGCGGGGAGGTATTCACGCTGCTGACGGAGACGCCGGAAGCGCGGGTGCCGCTGACCTGGGAACGCAATCAGGTGCGGCTCCTGATGCTGGAGGGGCGTCCCTTCACCTGCCCGTGGACGGCGCGGCCACTGAGCACGGAGGCGTTCGATCTCGACCACCTGATTCCGGTATCGGTGCATCCCATCAACGAGCTGTGGAACCTGGTGCCGAGCGATCCGCAGCACAACATGCACGTGAAGCGCGCCCGCATTCCTGCGTCGGCGCGCCTCCAGGAGGCCCTGCCCATCCTGGCGCGGACGTACGCGGCGTACGGAGGCTCGCCGGGCCTCTCCGGCAGCCTGCAGCGGGACGTGCAGGGACGTTTCGGGCGCCCCCTGCCCGCGCCGGCACTCGCGGCGGAGGTCGTGCGACTGGGTGAGACGGTCGCCCGGGCCCGCAACGTGCCCCGCTACTGAACGCAGGAGAAGGGACCGGCGCCGGATAGGGGCTTGGGCCGTCCGTGAGTCTGGAGGCTACAGGCACGGCCAGCCCCTCGAGGAACAGGGGCAGAAGGCCTTCCGCCGCGCCCTACGCAGTACGGAGCAGCCTCCATTGCTCCCGACGCCTGCCCTACCGGCACGACCGGCGCCCCCTCTGCCTGCCTCCCGTGAGCAGATCATCCCCGCCTCGCTGGAAGCCGCCATGGACCGGATCCGGCACCCTCGCCCCGGCACACCAGCCGCCTGGGCCGTCGACGCCGTGGAGCGTGCCCGGCCGATCATCGAGGCGCACGTCAAACGCCGTGACGCCCGGCACAAGGCGTTGATGGTGTACCGCGCCCTGGCGCAGGTCGCGTACGGGCTCATTCAGGTCAGGGCGCAGCAGCACGCGCACACGACCACCTACACCTTCTTCACGGTGCTGGACCTGCTCCCCGTCGTGACCGGCCTGTCCAGTGACCAGTGCGAACGCGCCACCCGGCGCCTGCAGGACCTCGGGCTCATTCACAAGACCTCCGGTGCCCTTCCCACCCAGACGGCAGGTAAACGCCAGTACCGGGGCGGCACGTGGGTTCCGACGACCTTCCTCAACGCGGAGGGCCAGAAGGTCACCACACAGGCCTGCGCCGGCACGTGGGTGGCCGTCCTGCTCCGCCCCGCCCCGGGCATCACCGCCAGAGTCATCAGCCACGAACTGCCGCCCTGCCCCCGCGACCTGACCACCGACCGCAAAAAGGGCCGCACCGCCTGGCAGCGTCTGCAAGAGGCGAAAAGTGAAGTGCGGGAGTCATTTCTCCTGACAGGGGATGAGTTTAATATCACCCCCCTACTACAGTGGTCGTTACCAGAAAACAATGAAAAATCCCTGGGTACTGTAGATTCCCGCACTTCCGTGTTCAAAGATGCCAGGACCCCACAGGAGCTTCTGTGGAGCCTCAGTCGCGTCGCCAGTACCCATCCACGTCACCGCCGCGAAGCAGTGCAGGAAGGTGCAGCCCGCCTAGTGCAACTCCTCGACGACGAAGGATGGGAGCAGCACTACTACCGCGTGCTGTGGCGCGCCACCGAAGCGGAATTCCGGGGTTGCCCGGCCTACGCGCAGCTCGCCGCGGCGCTGCAACGCACCCTGATCTCCAAAGCGGAACTCGGCCTCTCGCGGCCAGGCGCATGGCTCACGCATCAACTCCGTGAGTGCGGCTGGATGGACAACGTGTACCACGTGAAATCCGCGTAGGCGGCCGCAATAGGCCACGGATCGCCAGGAGCATGTCCTGAGGACAACCTGTTCGGTAGCGAAACTACCACTCGTATGGAACCGCAGTCCGTCCAAGACGGTGTTTTTCCGGATCAGAGTTGCCCGATGGAGTCTTTTGCCTGTTCAGCAGTCTGAAGCGGCAAGAGAGGACGTGTGACATCGGAAAAAGCGCGATAATAACACGGAATGACTACTGCCGAGTCCACCATCACGCTGCCAGACGGCATGATCTTCGATTACATCACCAACAAGCCCGTCAAGGACTCTGCTAAGGAACAGGTGCGCCAGCGCACGGCGCACGCCATCCCCAAAGAGTTCGGAATCAGCCTCGCTGACATGACGATCAACTTCCCCATTCCAGTAGGCGGCCGCAAGCGGAAAGCGGACCTCGTCGTGTTCTCGCACGGAGCGGACCACACGCTCGAAAACGTGCAGCGCATCGTGCTCGTCAAAGCGGAACCCACCAAGAAGAGCGCCGCTGGCCTGCGCACGCACGAACAGGCCGAAGGGGATCTGCGCGAACTGGAAGAGCTCCTGGCGGCGACCCCAAACGCCCGGTATGGGATGTGGACGAACGGGACGGAGCTGTTCTTCCTGGAACGGTACTCCACGAAGTTCGAGGAGCGCTTTGAACCGATTGCTGACTGGCCCATGGGAGACGAGAGCCTCAGCGACCAGAACTTCGCGAGTGTGCAGCGCCTGCGCCGGGCAGACGCAGAGATGCTGCGCACGACTTTCCGCCGCTGCCACAACTTCATTCACGGGAACGAAGGCATGCCCAAAGACGCCGCCTTCTGGCAGTTCCTGTACCTGATCTTCGCGAAGATGCAGGACGAACGTGCTCCCCGCACCGGTCGGCGCTTCTTCGCTGACCCCCGGGAACCCTACGATCCGGCCGGTCAGCAGAAGATTCGTGACCGCGTCATTCCCCTGTTCAACGCCGTGAAGAAAGACCACCCGGAGATCTTCAAGGGGGATGAGCAGATCACCCTCAGCGACCGGGCGCTGTCGTTCATGGTGAGCGAACTCGGCCGGTACGAGTTCACCCGCGCGGAAATCGACGCAAAGGGAGCTGCGTACCAGGAGATCGTGGGTACGAATCTGCGTGGCGACCGCGGGCAGTACTTCACTCCGCGCGGCCCGATCAAATTGATGGTTGACATGCTCAACCCGCAGCCGCACGAGAAAGTCCTCGACCCGGCCAACGGCACCGGCGGGTTCCTCGTTTCCACCCTCGACCACATCCGGCAACTGTTCGAGGACGGCCTCGATCCCAACCAGACGGAAGAACAGAAGACCGTACAAGCCAAACTGGCCCAGTACGCCAGCCAGAACCTCTTCGGAGCTGATTTCGACCCTTTCCTGGTCCGGGCCACGATCATGAACGTTGTCATGAGCAGCTCGGGCGAGGTGCGGCCCAATATCTACAACATCAACAGCCTGGAATTCCCCGAAGGGCACCTCAGCGGCACGGCAGAAGCCCGTCAGCACATTCCGCTGGGCAGCATCGATGTGCTGATGGCCAACCCACCCTTCGGCAGCGACATTCCCATCACTGACAAGAACATCCTGCAGCACTACGACCTGGCGTACCAGTGGAAGAAACAGGACGATGGCTCGTTCATGAACACTGGCAACCTGCAAAGCAGCGTCGCACCGGAAGTGTTGTTCGTGGAGCGCTGTATCAAATGGGTGAAGCCCGGCGGCCGCCTCGGCCTGGTGCTACCTGACGGCATTCTCGGGAACCCCGGTGACGAGTACATCCGTTGGTGGATCATGCAGCATACCTACGTCCTTGCCAGCGTCGACCTGCCCGTCGAAACGTTTATCGTCGAAGCGAACGTCAACATCCTGACCAGCCTGCTCCTGCTGCGCCGCAAGACCGAAGCCGAGCGGAATTCTGAGATGTTCTCACCGACCCCATTCGAGTACCCCGTGTTCATGGCGGTCGCCGAGAAAGTAGGCTTCGACCGCCGAGGCAACACGCTGTACAAGCGCCACCCAGACGGCGAAGAAATCATCGAGGAATACGACGAGGAACAAGACGTGCGGATCGCCGGACGAACCGAAACTCGCACAGTTCGCAGACGCCGCAAACTGCTGGATGACGACCTGCCTGTTATTGCGCAGAAGTACCGCGAATTCCGTGCCCTACACCCCATGCCTAGCGCCTTGGATGAAGCATGAAAATCGGTAATCCAGACCGACCCATCACGAGCGCATGGCTGACGAAAGAAGGACATCGTTTGGGTGCCCCTCCGTTTCTGTCCGGGGCAGTGGAGGCACGTGTTCTTCTAGATAAACTAACCGTTCCAAAACAAGCATTGCGTGAAGTGACGCATGACGTATTCCATGCTGGAAGAGAAGCTCGGAAATGGGTTTCAGATCCGAATTATGGTGTGCCATTTATGAGCAGCTCGGATGTTCTAACTGCTGACCTCTCAAAATTGCCTCTAATCTCTAAAAAACAAGTGGCAAAGAATCCTCGATTTTTGATAAGTGAGGGCTGGACACTGATTACGCGATCCGGGACAATTGGGCGTATGGCCTATGCGCGGGGCGAGATGGATGGGTTAGCTTGCTCCGAGCACGTTATGCGCGTTGTTCCTAACGCTGATCTCATCTCATCTGGTTATCTATACGCATACTTGGCTAGTCGTTTTGGCAAGACGCTAGTCGCTGGCGGCACTTATGGCGCGGTTATTCAGCATATCGAGCCTGAACACGTATCTGAATTAAGCGTTCCGCGTTTTGGATTTGAATTTGAAAAAAAGATTCATCTTTTAATTAAAGAGGCGGCTGATCTAAGATCGGAGGCAAATAGGAAAATTCATGCCTGTCAAAAAAGAATAGAGGCGCATTTAAAATCGGATTTTCAGGAATTAAATCCTCTATTTAGTATAGTAGAATCAAATAAAATTAAAAGGCTCGATGCTTTTTATTATAATCTGAGATCTCAAGCTGACATCAAAGCATTATCTCTAGAAAAAAGCGTTAAGCTTGGATCCTTAGCGACGGTATTCACGCCAGGGATATTCAAAAGGATACATGTCGATGACCCAGATTATGGCTATCGCTATTTATCGGGAACTGAAATATTTCAAGTAAACCCAAAGGAAAGAGGCTATTTGAGCAAGAATTCAAAGAATATTGACAATTATCTTGTTAAAAACGGTTGGATACTCATGCAAGATGCTGGGCAGGTTGGTGGTTTAATCGGACAAGTGTCTTATTGTTATCCATATATGGACGGTTCTGTTCTTTCAAATCATATTATGAGAATTGCTGCGAATAATCCTGAAGATTCAGCCTATTTATATGCCTTCTTATCATCTAAATTAGGCTACCGACAAATAGTCAGAACTGCTTTTGGTTCGTCCATACCTCAAATCGATCCAAAATATGTCGCGGAAATTGATATATTTTGGCCATCTCGAGAAGAAAGAGCTGGTTTATCAGATGGAATATCTGAGGCTTGGGAGAAGATCAACATAGCGTACAACAACGAGGAAAAGGCCATCCAACTCGTCGAGCAGGCAATTGAGCAGAATTATGTGCCACCCGAGGTCTAGACTGCGCTGAGATCACTCCCGAGGTGCCCCTGTGGCTCATGTGTTTCCAGTAGGTCAACCAGTCAACGACGCCGAGCGAAGGGCCATTGCGGCCCTGCGCGACGGCTTGCCGGACGATTACGTCCTGATTCATAATTTCGAGATCGACTACCAGAACCAGGTTTTTGAGGTCGACCTGGCGATCATGGCTCCGCACGCGCTCTACATCGTGGACGTTAAGGGCACGCGGGGCCGCATTGACGTGGTGGGAGGGAAATGGCTGCCCGATGGCCGTGCACCCTTCCCGTCTCCACTGGCCAAGGTGCGGCATCACAGCAAGGTGATCAAGGATCTCGTCAAGAAGTACGGCGAGACCCGGGGCTTTGACATGTCAGCCATGTACACCGACGCGGCGGTGATCCTGACGGCTCCGGATGCCCATCTGGTGGACACGAGCGAGCGTGATTCCCTGCGAACCGTTCGCCTGGCGGACGCCCCTGCTTATTTCCAGGATCGATCAACCCTGCCGCACTGGGTGAACGGGGAGATGCAGGGGCTCTACCGCGTGGCGTCAGGGGCGTTTGAAACCGTGCTGCAGGTGCCGCCTGAGAAGTCCCTGCGGTTCGGCTCCTGGCTGGTCGATGATCACTTGGGATCAGGGCCGGATTTCGAGGAGTACCGTGCGCACAATGAATTGGCGTCGGCGGGTCGCTCTGCCCGGTTGCGGGTCTATCGTCTAGATAATTACCTGCCGGTCGAGGAGCGTGCGCTGCAGCGCGCTCAGTTGATGAACGGCTTCCAGATGCTCGAGCGTCTTCCGCCGCACCCGGCGGTGCTGCCCGCCCGGGAGTTCTTCGAGACACCGGACAGCGACGCGTTCGTTCTCGTCACAGAGGACCCTGCGGGCCGCGCCCTGTTGCTGCACCTGCGCCGGCCGGATCTGCCGCTGACGTTCGATCAGAAGATCCGGGTGGCGAAGGATCTCCTGGGCGGCTTGGCTCATGCCCACGCGAATCACGTGGTGCACCGGGCGGTCACGCCGGACCGGATCTTGGTGAAGCCAGACGGCACCTCTCAGCTGCTGGGCTTCGAATACGCCCGCCTGGAGAGTGAAGACCGCCGTGAACACACGCTGGCCTTGGGCCTCCTGGAGGACGTCGAGAAGCCGTACCTGGCACCCGAAGTGCTCGATGATCCCAGTGGCGCGACGGCCAGAAGTGACGTGTTCTCGGCCGGTATCGTCCTGTACGAGTTGTTCACGGGCGAGCTCCCGTGGCGGGACGTGACCGAACTGCAGGAGCGGGCCGGCGTGTTTGCCGTGAAGCCCAGTGAGTTGCGGGCAGACTTGCCCGTGTGGGTGGATGGGTGGCTCCAGCTGCTCTGCCGGGTAGACCCAGCGGAGCGCCCTACGGCAGCGGAGGCACTCAGTACCCTGGAGGCTAACCTCAAGCAGGTGCCGGCAGCTGATATCACCCAGCCCACGCTGGAGACCGTCGGTGATCTGAACTACATGGACCTTCCAGCTAACTTCCGGCTATCGGAGAAGTTCCGCGTGCTGGGACGTCTGGGAAAACCCGGGTCGTTCGGTGCAGTGTACGCGGTGGTAGACACCTTTGGGGACGTCAAGCGCGCCATCAAGCTCCTGCGCCCGGACCGCAGCGCTCAACTGGAGCGCTTGAAGACGGAGTACAAGACCCTCCTGAGTCTGCCGGAGCACCCCCGCGTCGTGCGGGTGTACGGCGCGGAGCAGTTCCCGAACAAGATCCTCTCACTGGTGTTCGAGTTCGTGGACGGGCATGACATCGGGGCGCTGTTGGAGAACGACGGGCGCCTGTCGGCCAGCGACGTCCTGACCCTGGGACGTCAGGTGGCCGACGGCCTGCGGCACATGCACGCCCATAAGGTCTTCCACTGCGACATCAAGCCGCGCAACCTCATGTGGTCGAGTGGCGGCGTCAAGATCATCGACTTCAACGTGGCCGTGCGGACTGACTTGGTGGACGAAGATCACCTGGGCGGGACCCGGCGGTATCTGCCGCCGAATGCGGATACGACTGACCTGTCCCCGGAGGCCCTGGCGGACCGGGACGTTTTCGCGCTGGGCGTGACGCTGTACGAGGCTCTGTCGGGCGTGTACCCCTGGGATCCGTCCAGAACTCCAGCGGCTGGGCGCCCACCGCGTCCCCTGACGGAACTGTCCGGACTGACGGACCTGGACGAGGACTTCGCAGCCGTGCTGATGAAAGCCATTCATCCTCAGCGCGCGCAGCGGTACCCCACGGCGGAAGCCTTGTTCCAGGCGCTGGCTGGCGTGCGCGACACGCGCCGCCGCGCCCTCCCGGTACGTACGTCAGGGCTGATGACCCTTCCGGGCAATCTGCTGCAGCCGGAGCAGCCCAACACGAACCCTTTCGTGATTCACCTCAGCACCCTGTACAGCCAGAGTCGCCGGAGCAACAGCGGTACCCGTGGCCTGTCCGAGTACGGGCACCTGACGTACGCCGATACGGCGCTGGACCGTGACCTGCTGCCGGCCGTTCGGGACGGCGCGTACCGCCTCGTGATTGTCACCGGGAACGCTGGGGACGGCAAGACCGCCTTCCTGCAGCAATTCGAAAGTTCAGCCCGGCGGGAGGGCGCTGCTGTCACCCCGCTGCACAACGGCTTCCGGGTGGAATGGGGCGGGCGCAGCTTCCTGGCCAATCTCGACGGAAGTCAGGACCAGGACGGCCAGTTGAACGACGAGGTCCTGCTGGAGTTCTTCGCTCCGTACAAGGATGGAGCCGCGCCTATCAGTGAGTCTCACACCCGCTTGATCGCCATCAACGAGGGCCGGCTCATGGATTTCCTCACCACGCATCACCAGGCCTTCAGCTCGCTGCGCACGAGCGTCGAAGATGGCCTGCGTTCCGGTCTGCCCCAGGGGGACATGGCCGTGGTGAACCTCAACCTGCGCAGCGTCGTGGCGCAGGTGCCGGTGGCTGAGAGCGGCGAGACGGAGCCGGCGCAGACCCTGTCGATCTTTGACCAGCAGCTGATGGCGCTCACCAACCCGGCACTTTGGGCTGCCTGCGAGGGATGCGACCTGAAGCGGCAATGCTATGCCCTGCACAACGCCCGGACCTTCAACGACCCCACCAACGGCAGTCGCGTGCGGGAGCGGCTGCGGACGCTCTACACGCTGGTGCACCTCCGGGGTCGCCTGCACATCACGCTGCGTGACTTGCGGTCTGCGCTCGCGTTCACACTCACGTCGGGTCGCGACTGCGATGAAATTCATGACCTGTACCGGCAGCGGGAGACGCACCCTTACCTGCAGGGCTTTTACTTCAATGCCTGGATGGGTGGGGACAGCAACGCAGACCGGCTGCTGAAGGAACTGGCGGAATTGGACGTGGCGCGCCTGAATGAGCCTCAGCTGGACCGGGCGTTGGATTTCCACCTGGATCAGAGCCACCGTCTGTTCACCTTTGACGGCCGCACGGACTTTGACAGCGAGGTCCTGAACACACTGTTTGCGTCCCTGCCACGCCTGGCTGGGACGAACCCTGAGCAGCTGCGTCAGCGTTTCCACCTGCACCGCACGTACGTCGCCAGCATGCGGCGGAAACTCTTTTTCGAGCGGCGCGATCAGCAGTGGAGCGACATGATTCCGTTCCGGTCTGGCCAGCAGCTGCTCGAACTGCTGCAAGCCAGCGCGGAGCAGCTGAGTCAGGCCAAAGACGGCCTGCTGCGGGCACTCAACCGCAGTGAAGGCATCATCAATCCAGCCATGATGACCGGGCAGCTGGCCCTTCAGGTGCGGGAGGTCGAGCGCGGTGCCATCCGCAGTTACCGCCTATTCCCGGCAGACCGGATGACGCTCCGCGCGCAGGACACCGCTGACCGGGCCAAGTTCGTGGAACACACGCCCACGGGTCTGACTCTCGACTACCGCGAGGAGGACCACTCCGCGCAACTGGTGATCAACCTCGACACCCTGGAAATGCTTGGGCGCCTGAACGTCGGGTACGTGCCAAGCGTTGAAGAACGTGAAGGCCGATACCTCAGCCTGCTGGCCTTCAAGAACGTCCTGGCCTCGCGCCCCTATGACGAAGTCCTCCTCGCCGTCACGGACGAGGAGCTGTACCGCCTCAACCGCAAGGAAGGTGGCGGCTTGACCCTCCGCCCGGCCACCATGGAGCTTTGAATGTCCCTGACCCTGACGAAAACCGACAAGGACTTTGTGTACAGCAAGGTCACCCTCATGGACTTCAAGCCCGTTTCCATGGAGCGCGTGCTGGTCTCCTTCCTCGCTCGACTGCGCAACAACGGCAACACCAGCACCGTCATCCGGCGTGAAGGCGTAGAACTCACGATTCCCGGACTGGTAGAGGAGTACCTGAACAACCCGGAGCTGTTCGAGGGGTTTCAAGAGCACAAAGAGGTCGTGCTGAGCTGGTTCGAAACCCACCTCGTGGACATCGTGAACCGTGGGAAGAAAAACGCTGCGCTGGCCTCCCCCCGGCCCCTACACGGATATGTCTACCGGTTCCGCAATGCGAAGTACTCCAAGGTGTACGGTATCGACCGGCAACTCTACGAACTGCTGTCGTCCGCTGGCCGGGAGGGCCAACTGGCCCTGAGTTCTCTGAGAGCCTTCTTCTTCCCGGAAGAAGACCCCATGACCGGCGCGGCGACCCACCAGTCGTCCCTGGTAGACGTCGAAACGGAAACGCTGCAATACCTCAAAGACCAGGTCAAGCGTGACACGGCATCGAGAGACCGTGAGCTTAACTTTAAGCCGCTCTGCCACGTAGCCCCCAAGCTCCTGGCAGAGGACATCTCCCGGCTGCTGGCCTACCGGAACCATGTGCCGCGCAGCGTGATGGTCGAGTACTTGGTGACCCTGCTCGGGTTCCACCTGGGTCTGTACCTGCTGCGCATGATTCACGTTGTTCCCCGCATGGTGGAAGCCCGCGGGGATTTGTCACCTTGTGGTCACGGTGAACGCTGTCACTGCCACCCATCCATGCTGGTCGACGTGGCCGGGTTGCCGAAAACCAGCATGGCCCGGTTGGCGCAGCGCAGCATGCAAGACCACATCGATCAGATCCCCGTCTTCGTCCGCGCCAATTTCGCGGCCCGTAAACTGGAAGACTACGCGGCCCAACTGCGCAAAACGCGTGGACTGACGCTGGAAAGCCTTAGTGACGTGCTGCGCCTCAGCCACGAACAGTTCACGGCTGACCGGGAAGGTTACTTCCAGAACCGCTTAGGTCGCCTGCTGGACGATCAACCTGAGGATGATCTGCCGCCGGAACAGCACCGGCTGCTGCAGCTCGCTAATACCAACATGGACAAATACCTGGAGCTGATCGTCTTTGAACGGTCGGACTACCACCGGAAATTCGTGCACCAAGCAATCGACTCGTTCTTCTTCAAAAACTCTGCGTCTGCTTTGATCGCCCAGCCCAGCGGGATTGGCGCGCCCAGACGCTTCGTGCTGGGCGGCCGGATCCTCGAAGTGCTCCTACAGATCATGCTGCTCAAGCCAGGTGGACAGGCTGGCTTCCACACCGCGCCGCTGCGTTTCACGGAACTCCTGGATGAACTTCGGGAGCGCTACGGTATTTTCATCGACCGACTTCCAGAGGATCTGGGTGATGCGAGCGTGAGTGATCACGCGGCTCTGCGCGGCAATATCGACGCCATGAAGGTCCGGTTGCGTGAGCTAGGCTTCTACCGCGATCTGTCGGACGCTAGCGCCACCCAGTTCGTGACACCCCGCTACACCGTGGCCAAGACAGGCCACTCGAAAGGGGCCGCATGACACGCGTCAAGAAAGGCATGCACGCTGTAACCGCCGACGATATGAACACCCTGTTGGCCTCACTGCTTGCGCCCGCGCTGCTCTCGCTGGTCGAGCAGCGGGCACCGGGCCACTGCATGCGCGTGACGGACCTGAACCCAGATCTCGCCCGGCAGACCTGTGCGCAACTCCACCAGACGCAACCGGATGTCGAAGCTTACGTTCTGGTCGGCGAACAACCCGAGCATCTGGAAGGCCAACCGTACGGAGTGACGGGTACGCGCCTGGTAGAGCTTCGCAATCCGCTGTCCGATGGATCCTTGCGCCCTCCCCTCCTGGTCTTCATCCCGGCCGGACTCCACGCCTCTGCGGAAGACAGCTTCAGCGTCGCGACCTTCGAGAACGTCTCGTTCCCTCATCTGTACGAGGAGGCGCGTGACTTACTCCTCAGCGGATTCCCGCTGCCCACCCGGACGCTGACCGAGGCGGTCCTGGCCCTGAACGAGGCCAAGCCCAGCCGCGTGGAGATCGTCCGGTACCTGCTGACCATCGCCCTGAATGAGCATGATCCCAGCGTTGTGGGCGCCGCCTTGTACGAACTTCACCTGCTGCCCGACTTCAAGCTCCACCAAGCGGGTGAAGCCCTGGCCCTGCGGCTGCGTCAGAACCTGGACAAGGCCAAGATCATCCTCGATCAGAGTCAGTCGGAGCGTCACCGGGCCCTGAACGTCGGCGTCACTGATCTCGCCTTCCGACAACACATTGCCAACTCCCTGCTGGACTTCCGCGCTGAAGGTGCCGGGGCGTGGCTCCGACACATCGCCACGGACCCGGCGCTGTGGCCCCTGGCGTTTGACCGCTGGCCCCTGCCCGACGCCGTCGCGCAGGACCGGATCGCCATTCAGATCACCGGCACCACGCTCCCACTGGCCACGGAAGGAATGCCGGGCCTGCAGGCCGGGGAGCCGTACCTGCCCATCGGTGACGGAGCCCTTAAGAAGTTCAGGATTGATTTCAAAACCGATCCTGCCCCAAGCCAGTTGCCGAAGATTTCCAAGTTCGTGCTGGAGATCATCTCTCAGGACCAAGGTCCAGTCGGCGTCCTGACCACCCGAAAAGCCTGGCCTAAAGGGGACAAAGCCTACGCCGAGTTCGCGATGACCAAACTGGCCCGGGCGGAGTGGGGACCAGGACTGCACTACGTTCGCATTCGTCCCTATGCCGCCGACGGCAGCATCATCGACCTCGTTGACGAAGACAACGTCAAACTCCCGTGGGGTGGCAGTCAGGAAGACGAGTCGCGCACCTACCCCAACGAACTCTGGTTTTTCGTCTCCTCCGACGCGGAACCGGAGGATGCTCCGCCGCAGAGGGCCATTCCGCGTCTGCCCAGCCTCACCGCCGCCTGGATGCAAGTCAAAGCCAGTGAGAATGCCCAGCAGCGCAAACGCCCGGTTGCGCTCGAACGTCTCACCTACAAGGGTGAGGATGGCGTGTTCGAAGCCTACTTCGGGCGGGACGGCCTGCGGCACATCATGGCTCCCATCCAACTGGCGGAACTGGAGCGACAGATCATGACGTTGGCTCCTCAGGAGCGGACGAGCGTGCTGACCACCTTGCCCAAGCAGCGGACGTACACGCTGGCCAGTGACCCGGTCCCGCCCCTGAGCCTGAGTCCGGCCACCCGGACTTATCTGACGGAACGGCAGCACATGATGGAGCGGATCCGCGGTGCCCACGGTGAAGGCCTCGTGGCCGCGCTGGACTTCCAGGACCCGGATGTGCAGCAGGACGTGCGGAGGCTGGTCCAGACGTATCAGGACGCCCTTCAGGCCCTCTGCGTCCGTGGGGATCAGGAGGCGCTGGTAGAACTGCGCCAAGTGTTGACCTGGGACACGGTGCGCACCTCGATTGCTCAGCAGCGTTCTCTCAAGGACGTGCTGCTGATCGCCCCCATCCACCCCCTGAAGCTGCTGTGGAGTGCCAGCTGGGCCTGCCTGGGGCAGTTGTGGACTCAGGAAGCCTTACCGCCCGCCGTCCGCGAGTTTTACTTCAGCGGCCTGCGGCCCCACGCCTTCCCGGTGCTAGGCAGCACTGGGGACGGCAGCTTGATGTTGCCCGTCACGGAACTGGCCCCCGGGTGGACGCTGTGCACAGCCCCAGCCGAGCGCGACCCGCGCGGGGTGCTCAGTGATCTCTGCGCGGGCCTGCAACTGCCTGAACCGGTCGGCGAGGACGGCCTGCGCGCCGAAGAACTCGCCCGGCGTTTCAGGCGGTACCTGATTCAGCACCCGTACCTCAGCGTCCTGACGATCAATGCCTTCAACGCCGGGCAGGCGGGCCTGCTGGCTGATGCCCTCGTGCTGCTGCAGAAGTCCCCCGAACTGCGCGACATGGCCTACGACGTGCGGTTGTTCGTGGACGATCCGCTGGCAGCCGGGGTGGGGCAGGGCCTCCTCAACCTGCTCAACCACAGCGGAAAGACCACAGACCGCAACGCGGAAGCGTTTGGGATGTCGACTGGCGACACGCTGAGGCCAAAACTGGGCCTGGCCATCCGACCCTTCAGTGAGTTCCAACGCGACGGTCGCCAGCACACCGCTCACGTCTCACTCCTCTTCGACCTCTTCCCAGCCGGGGAAATCAAAGCGCAACCGGCCAGGGACGAGGATAGGCGGCTGCCCTTCCACGGGCTGACACAGGATTTCAGTACCCAGTACACCGAAACCGACGAACTGGCCCGCTGGGAGCGGCAACCGGTCTTCGGCATCGCAGAGCCGATCACCGCGGACGATTACCTGACGCCGTATCTGGGCAGCCTGCCGAAAATCCTGTCCGCCAGCTTCACGGCGGTCGCCACCGGCGAGTACCAACCACAGCTCAAGCCCACCGTGACCCTCACACTTGGGTCCGAGCAGCGGGCGCTCCTGCACCAGATTCACGAGGTCAGCGACTGGGTCGTCACCATCGACCGGAACCTCGGTGTCGAATTCTTCGATCATGGCCGGGAGGAGCGCCCCGAGTACCTGATTGACCACGCCTCGAAAACGTCCAGCAACTTCCAGCTCGTCGTGAGTTCGCGCGAGAACGAAGAGCTCGAGGTGATGCTGCGCCCGGTCCTCAAAGAGTACGGGCTGCCGCAGGAGCGGGCGCTGGCCACCCTGACGGCCCTCCACGCCTTGTCCGGCCGGCTGGCCTTGAAACTGCTGTCCACCAGCAACGAACAGGCGGAAGTGCTGGGACTCGCGTTGGCCAAGCTGTTCCTGGAATACCAGGGTGCCCTCCACAACCAGTTGATTGTTCCCCTCGACACCCACCCCGAGCTGAACCAAGCAGAAGACGCCCTAGATCTTCACGTTCGCCGTACCGACCTCGCCCTGATCGACCTGGACGCGGAGAACCGGACCGTCACCGTGCGCCTCGTTGAAGTGAAGTGTTACCGGCACGTGCACGGGCTGCTGGGCTACGAGCAACTCAAACTCAACATCGCCGAGCAGGTTAGAGACAGCGAAGTGCGCTTACAGCGCCTGTTCGCTCCTCAGCGCAAGGAAACCCACCCGGCCCTGGCCCCGCTCCGGGCGAGGCAATTCGCTCAACTGCTCACGCCGTACCTGGACCGCGCGCAGCGCTACGCCCTGATCGAGCAGGGCGCCTATGACAGCGGTCACGCTCTTCTCAGCACCCTGGAAGAGGGATACGAACTTCACTTCGAGCGTTCCGCCGTCATCTTCGACTTCAGCGCCGATCAGTACGAGATGACCGTGGAAAGCGGCATCGAATACCACCGGGTCGGATTCGACGCCATTCAGGATCTGATGTCCATCGCACCGGAACAGCGAGGACAGACTGTGGATCTCGCCCTGACGGAAACGTCGACGCTTCCCAAACTCAACGACGTCAGTTTCCAGCCCAGCCGCAAGAGGCAGTCTGTCGGACAGAACGAGTTGCCGTTCGGACCGCCGGAAACTCGCCAACCACCCAGTCTCTCTTCTGACCGGCCAGCCGTGTCGGTCGTACCCACTACCGTTGATTCAACGAATGAGCTCCCACAAGCTGAAGTGCACGTGGCCCCGGTGGTCCCCAGGTCCCTGGAAACGCCACAGCCCGCTGCAACTGAAACCCCCACTCCGGTGATTGAGACGACCGCAGCTCCGGTCCGTGAAGAGCGTTCCACACCAGCACAGGCCGTACCTACAGTGGAAGTACCCACACACGGCCTGACCTACGACGTCATCCTCGGGTCGACAAAAGCCACGCCTCAGTTCGGCCTGTTGGGCGAAGTTGCAGGTCGTAAAGTCGCCCTGGATCTGAATGAGACCCACACGATCAGCCTGTTCGGTGTTCAGGGCGGCGGAAAGAGCTACACCCTGGGTACCATCATCGAGATGGCCACCATGCCGATTCCAGGGATCAACCAGCTGCCATCGCCCCTGGCCTCGGTGATCTTCCACTACAGCAATACGCAAGAGTACGCCCCAGAGTTCGTGAGCATGAATCAGGCGAATACGGAAGCCCAACAAATCGCCACGCTGAAGGCACGGTACGGCGCAGACGGACACGCTCTTCAGGACATCGTTTTGCTGGCCCCGCAGGACAAGGTGGAGGAACGGCAACGCGAGTACCCAGATCTGACGGTCAAACCGCTGCTGTTCTCCGCGAGCGAGTTGCAAGTCAGTCACTGGCAGTTCCTTCTGAATGCCGTGGGGAACAACAGCATGTACATGCGGCAGTTCAAGTCGCTGATGCGTGAACACCGCAAAGACCTCAAGATCAGCGTGCTGCGCGAGGCAGTGGAGAACAGCACCATGACACCCTCCGCGAGGGAACTGGCGCTAGCCCGGCTCGACCTGGCGGCCGATTACATCCACGACGACGCGCAGATCAGCAGTTTCCTGAGGCCTGGGCGCCTGGTCATCGTCGATCTCAGGGACGAATTCATCGAGAAGAGCGAAGCACTGAGCCTGTTCGTTATCCTTCTGCAGCTCTTCGCAGACGCTAAATTCGATGATCGCCCATTCAACAAACTGGTGGTATTTGACGAGGCACACAAGTACATTGACGATCCCGAATTGATCGGAAACGTCGTGGAGATCATCCGCGAAATGCGCCACAAAGGAACGAGCATTCTCCTGGCCAGTCAGGACCCGTCGTCTGTGCCGGTCAAGATGATTGAACTCAGCACGCAAATCATCCTGCACAAGTTCAACAGTCCAGCTTGGCTCCGTCACATTCAGAAAGCCAACGCGGCACTCGCCAGCCTCACGCCCAATGGCATGGCTGAACTGCGCCCTGGTGAGGCATTTATCTGGTCGAGCAAAGCCTCAGACGCAGCCTTCACCAGTCGGGCCATGAAGATCTCTGGTCGCCCGCGGGTCTCACGCCACGGAGGAGATACGAAACAGGCCGTTAGGCAGGACTGACACGGATTCCGTTCGCTCAGTTAATTGATTGGCACATAATCAGTAGACCTCTGGTGAAAGTCCCTTTGTCTTTCGAGTCTGCGCCCGGATTCCTCCTTGGAGGCAGCAGAAGCGCGGAGGTGGGGCGGCCTGCAAGTCTCACTTTCGCCGGAGGTTTATTTTTCAAAGCCCCCCAAAAGAGCCGACGATTGGAAATCTCGATATTGAGGACAAAAATGAAAGAAACGCCGTTAGTCTTTAAATTAGTTAAATATTTATTAATTATCATTCTACTTGCCTTTTTGATTGCAGCTATGGCGTGGTTTTTAAGAAATGACCTGCTCCCTTCATTGACTCACCCGCCCTCCGGAAGTCGTTCCATAGCGATTCAAGCCATATCTGCAGTGTTAACAACATTTGCAACACTGGTCTTGCTATATATAAATTTCAGATCCGAAAATCGGTCCCAGCGGGCCGAAGCAACTACGATTATTACTTTGCAAAAAACAGATGAATTGGTTCAGGCAACGGTTCATATGGCTGCTGCAACTCAGCAGCAAGCTGAATCTCTGCTGATTCAGAACAAATACCTCCGGGAAAGCAACGCTATGAAGATAAGATATAACCTTCTTCCAATAATATCTAGAGATGCGAGAGGGGAATTTGATGAGCTTCATATAGTTAACATCAGCTCATCTGTGTTAGTCATTGCTGACATTAGGAGAGATGATAAAGACTTTAACGATTACATATTCGGTATCGAAAATACTTTAGCTTCGGGAAATTATAGCTATAAGCTATTGAAGCCCGGGGAATCGCTGATTATCTTGAAAAAGGGTGAAATAATTGCAAGACCTGGAGACACTTATAGGTTTGATATTGGAATCTATTATGGTCTCGCGGGAGATTCGAGACAAAATATATCTTTTAAAATAGTTTTTGGTTCTAGCGAGACTGCTTCAATTAGCAATTATAGCGACACCAATCCATCTAGACCTGTAGAGAAATTCACCAAGGAATCCGAAGGAATATATAAAAGATCTGTCGATAGCGGCAATCTTAAGGAGTAATATGTATTACATAAGTCCCAACAAGCTTCCCACCGCTAAAATAGATATTCCAAAATACGATGCATATGGTATTAAGGACGATTATTTCATATTAAAGCCATCTGATGAAGATTTGGAATTCGATTCCAAAGATCTAGACCAGAGAGAGCGGGGGTTGGCCGAAAACTATATCCCGCCAATCATTGCCCTTATTGCAGTGAAGGGAAGTGATATGTATACGGCATTCAGCCTAAATAGTGGCACAATGAAGGCTATCATAGATGAAGAGAGATATTTAGTAACACTTATGGCTGATAATTTTACGAATAGCAATTCGCAATATTTTGCCGCCGGATTGGCGAAAATGTAATAGTATAGGCTTGTTTCCGGTAATGAATTACAGGTCTTTAATAGGCTGACCACATGTTTTCTTGCGGAATTTCGCTCTGAATTCATGCTTCCCGCTGTTGAGCGATCTCACCACTGACCGACTCGTCTACGCAGACTGTCGTCACTCCATTTGGCGTAGATGCGGGCAGTTTCTAGTACGGCGTGTCCGAGGTGACGGGCAACGTCGTCAAGTGACGCACCTTCTTTCGTCAGGCGGGTGCCGGCGTAATGCCTCAGGGCGTGATAGCCCCTATAAGCAATGCCCGCCCGCAGACAGAGGCGACGCAGTCGCTCGACGGCGGCGGGATAACTGCCCCCGATCAGCGAGCCCGACTGTTCGGGGAGGCAGTTCAGCGCCCGAATCAGGGTTTCTCCGATGACGACTCGTCGCTGTTTGCCGCCTTTTCCGTGCCGCACCGTGAGTTCGCGCCCGTCCAGGTTGATGTCCGCGCCTTTGACGGCCAGCGCTTCACTGATTCTGAGACCGCCGTGGGCGCACAGCAGGATCAGGGCCTGCATCCGCTCGTCGGCGTGCTCCAGGAGGGCCTGCACCTCGTCGTGGGTGTAGGGGCTGCGCTTGTCCCACGCAGCTGTTTTCTCCCGCACAGGTTTGACGTCGTTGAACGGGGCGGCCTGGGTGGCGTCGGCCCACCGCAACGCCGCGTAGAAGAGGCGGACGCCGGCGAGTTGCACGCGGGTGCTGGACGCACTGAGTCCTTCTGCCTCGACAGTGCGTACGAAGCGGACGCCGTCACTGGAACTGGCCCGCAGGAGATTGACGGCCTGTGCACCGGCATAGGTCAGGTAGCGGTTGACCGCCCAGCGGTAGGCCTTGAGGGTGCGGGGGCTGATCGCGGTGCCGCTGGATCCGTGCAGGGTGAGGTAGGCCTCGGTCAGAGACCAGAGGATGTCTGCTTCCTGATCCCGGATGGCGAGGACGGCCCGCCTCTTCCTCTCTTCGGGACTGAGGTCACTCCACGTCTTGGCCCGGTCGAAGGTAGTGGTTCGAAGGACGTCGAGGGCGAAGGTCATACCCTATAGATAACATAGATTAACTCTTGGTTTCGCCAAAAATCAGTCTACTGTTCCTCATGTTTCGTTCGATTCATTCCTTTTGCTTATTTCGTTTATTTCGTATCATGAGGCAGGAGGTTCCCATGTCCGTTCCCTTCATCCCCACCCCCGCCGACACCCAGGACGCCCAGCGCCAACTCCAGCAACTCCAGCGCACCCCCGCCACCGGCCGCCTCGCGGGTCTCCTCGAAGATCTCCTTCAGCAACTCGCCGCCGGTAAGGCCGTTCAGGTGCTGACCCTCGACCGGGAGATCAGCACCCAGCAGGCCGCCGAACTCCTGAACGTCAGCCGCCCCTACCTGGTGAAGCTCATCGAGGAAGGCCAGTTCCCCCACCGCAAGGTCGGCCCCCGCCGCCGGCTGTACCTCGAAGACGTCCTCGCCTACAAAGCTGGCCTCGACGCCCAGCGTCAGGCGGCCCTTCAGTCCCTGGCCGACGACCTGCAGGACCTGGAGTCGGATTGACCCCGAAGTACACGGCGCTGTACGACGCCAATGTCCTGTACCCCTCCCTGCTGCGTAACCTGTTGATGCACTTGGCGGTGTCCGGCCTGGTCGCCGCCCGCTGGACCGACGCCATCCACGACGAGTGGGGCCGGAACCTGCTGCTCAACCGCCCCGACCTCGGGGCGCCGCGAGTCCAGCGGATCCGGGCCCTGATGGAGCAGGCCGTCCCCGACGCGCAGGTCACCGGCTATGAACCGCTGATCGAGAGCCTGTCGCTGCCTGACCCGGATGACCGGCATGTCCTCGCGGCGGCCATTCACGCACAGGCGGACGTGATCATCACGCTCAACCTCAAGGACTTTCCCCGCGAGCACCTGGAACCCTACGGCGTGCGGGTGATGACGCCCGACGCGCTCCTGCTGGCGCTCCTGGCAGCGGAGCGCCTGGCCACCCGGGACGCGCTGGAAGGCCTGCAGAATAGTTTCCGGCGACCACCCGTCACTTGGGAGGAGTTGACCGATCGGCTCACTCAAGCTGGTCTGGTCAGAAGCATAACTGACATCTTTCAGTTTTAAGCAGCATGCTGGCGAGTGCTGTCCCAGACGGCTAAAATCC
>NZ_BMQM01000044.1 GCF_014648115.1 Deinococcus seoulensis | reverse complement strand
GAGCAGGATGGACCCCTGTTTGAGGCCGCGTGACACGTCATCGGCAGTGAAGTGGAAACTCTTGGTTAACAGATCGGAACACCACCGATCTGTTAAGTACGTCGAAGCTAACATTGCGAGATTCCGGGAAGGCGCCGGAACCTCTCCATTCCCGCTTCAACGTACTTCCTCTGCTACGCGCTCCGCGCGGTTTATCTAAAAGATAAACGCAGTGTACTTAACTCCACGTCCGGAACCCGTTTTGCTCCTACTCGCTCCGCTCGGATTGAACGGCTTTATAAGCCATTCAACCCGAGTCCGTATGATCAGTAGCGGTAGGTGGTGGTCTCGCTGACGTTCACGCGGACGGTGCGGTTGTTGCCACGGTCCACGGTCACGGTGACGGTGCTGCCGCCCTTGACGAGCGTGCCCACGAAACCGGTGTTCGTCTGACGGGACTGCTGAAGGGCGTACCCCTGGCCCTGCAGGTCGCTGACCTTGCGGTCGTAGGCGCTGCGGGCGGGGTCCTGCATCTGGGTGTTGGCGATCGCGCCGAGCAGACCGCCGATGAAGTCCAGGACGGGGGTGCTGCTGACCGGGGCGGGCGCGGGGGTCACGGCGAGCGGCTGCGCGAACTCGACGTTCACGTTGGTGGTCGCGCCGGGGCGGATGGTCACGGTGGTCGTGTAATCGCTGTAACCGGGAACCCGCACGCGGATGGGAAGCGTCCCGGCGCGCAGGTTGCTGTACGTGACGTTCGCGCCGCCCAGCGTCTGCCCGTTGGCGATCACGGTTGCGCCCGAGACGTTCGTGCCGACGAACAGGCTGCCGGTGCTCACCGGGTTCTGCGCGGCCACCGTGTAGAACGCCGTGTCCGTCACCCAGCTGTTCTGCGGCAGCGGCGTCACCACGATGCTCAGCGCCTGCGCCAGCCCGTCCTGGCCTCTGGCAGTGACGGTCGCGAACTGGTCCTGCGCGGTCTTGAACGAGCTGATCTGGTCCAGGTTCAGCGGCGTCAGGCTCGCCAGGGCCAGCACCTTGTTCTGACCGATGGGACCCGCGACCGTGTACGTGAAGTTCGCGTCGGCGGCCGGGAAGGTCGTGGTGGTGTTCGCCTTCACGAAGTTCGCGCCGCTCAGGCGGTTGGGCAGGATCTGATCCACGCTGCCGTCCGGGTTCACGTTGAACAGGTACACGTACGCGTCACGGTTCGCGGTGGCGCTGATGCTGATCTTCTCGTCCACGCGGTACGCGGGGTTCTGCGCGCCCGTGCTGTCCTTGTTGATGCGGACGCTGACGTTCAGGTCAGGCTGCGTGGGGTTCACGATGATGCTCTGCGCGCTGATCTTCGGGGCGGCAGAGGCAGTGCTGATCTGGGCGACGGTACCGAGGGCCAGCAGGGCGGTCAGGGTGCTTTTCATACCGGCAGTGTGCCGCGCCCGCGTGACGGACGGCTGACCGCACCTGACGGAAGCGTTCAGAATTCAGGAGACTGTAAAGGTGGAGCGTGTCAACAGGCAGCGGCCGGGTCAGGCGCGCTGCCCGGCGCTGTGCCCGCGCGTGACGCCGCCCGCGATCAGGTGCGCGGCCCGCAGCGGTTCGGGCACGTTCCCGGTGACCGTGAACGTCCGCAACGCCTGAAGCGCCTGCGAATGCGAGAGGCCCGCACGCTGCACGAACACCGGCCCGCACGGCTCCATCGGCCCGGCCGCCTCGATCAGCGCCCACTTGCGCGCCCCGCCGGGCACGCGCGTCAGCAGCGCCTCACGGATGCGGGGTAGGTCCGGCGCACGCCGCGCCACAACCAGCACCGGCAGCCCCGTCTGCGCGTGCAGCGCGTGAAGATCGACCACGTTGAAGCCTGCCAGCGCGATCCCCTGAAGCAGGATCAACTGCAGGTGCTCCGGCGAACGGTTCACCAGCCGCGCCAGCTCGGCCGTGCTGTTCCGCCCGTCGCGCCGCACCCGCCCACTGACCACGCCATGCAGGGTCGTGCGCGCATACACCGTCCCGATGACCGGCACATCACCCCGCCAGCCATGCGCGAACGGAGCGTCGTCGAACCCGATGGCGTGAGCGAACACGCCCCCAGGGTAACGCCCCTGCCAGCCGCACCCGGCCTACGGCACGCTGAGCCATCTGGCGCATTCACCCCTGACCCGCCAGGAGGACACTGAAAGCATGACCCCGACCACCGCCCAGACAACGGAGCAGCCCTCCCCCGCCCCGCCGGTCACGCCGCCCAGCGTGCAGCCCCTCGACGTGGCGACCGCCACGCCCGCACAGCGGCTTGCAATCGGGCACCTCATGGCCGACAGTTTCGCCCACTCCTACCCCGAGGACCCGCCCCTGATCCCGGCGCAGGAAGCGCAGGCCCTGTCACACCTGCTGCCCACCGAACGCAACGTGACCTTCGCCGTATGGGACGGCACTGCCGCCATCGGCTACGCCCGACTGGGATTCGACACCGAACAGAACACCCACCTGGGCCACGCCCGCATCACCGTGCACCCCCAACACCGCCGCGCCGGAACCGGCCGCGCCCTGTGGAACGCACTACACGCCGCCGCCCTGACACACGGCCACACGACCATCACCTTCGGCACAAGCAGCCGCAACCCCGCCGCCGAAGCCTTCGCACGCAACCTGGGCGCCACACCCGCCCTCCCCATGCGCCAGAGCCGCGTCACCCTCGCAGACCTCGACCCCGACCTGCTGACCCGCTGGCAAACCCGCCCAGACCACGACCCCCACCGCCTGCACACCTGGACGACCATCCCCGACGAGTACCTGACCCGCATGGCCGACATGATGATGGTCATGAACACCGCCCCCAGAGGCGAACTGGAACAGGACGACTGGACCATCACACCCGACATGATCCGCGCCTGGGACACCATGACCCACGAAGCAGGCGAAACGCGCTACCTGATGGCCACCGAAGACACCCGCACCGGACAGATCGACGGCTACAGCGAAGTCTTCTGGCACCCCGACCGCGCCGCGCTGCTCTACCAGGGCGCAACCGCCGTCCGCCCCGAAGCACGCGGACAGGGCCTCGGCAAATGGCTCAAAGCCGCCATGCTGGAACACGCACGCGCCCACTGCCCCGGCGCGCGGGCCGTGCAGACCCACAACGCGCAAGAGAACGCCCCCATGCTGGGCATCAACGTGGCACTCGGCTTCACGCCGTACAGCACCTTCACGGAGTGGCAGCTGAAACTCCGGTAACGCGGATTGAGGTTGACGTCGTGGGGGTGCGCCTGCGGCGGGCCTCCCCACCCCCCAGCCCCCTACCCCAGGGGGGCAGGGGGGGCAACGTTGCACTGGGCAGGTATTTCGCTGAGGTGGTCGGTGGGTGTCGGGCGGAAACGGCCACGTATGGGGCTGCATGCCTCCGGTGTCGCCGCGTTCGCCCCGCGCGCTTCGCGCACGACGGGCCGCATTGCCACGACGCCGGGCGGGCCAGCCAACTTGGTGAGTACCAGAAGGTTCTACTTTTTCGGCTGTTGCCAGAGCATGGGTTTCAAAGTCGATCAGCGGCGTTCAGCAAGGCACCCTGCCAACCACCGCAGATCACCACCGGCCGTCGTGCGCGCAGCGCGCGGGCCTGCGAGGGGGGCGGCAGGATGGCGTCGAGGCCAGACCCGTCACCGCCTACTACACCTCCGCCGCACCAGTAAAAACTCTTGCCCAGTGCAACGTTGCTCCCCCTGCCCCCCTGGGGTAGGGGGCTGGGGGGTGGGGCAGCACACGGGAACCCCGCCGCAGGCGCCCACCTCCCAACGTTCAAGCCCGAGCCAGCCTCCCCCCCGCTCCCGGACGCAGCGCCAGCGCGGTGAACAGGCTGCCCAGCGCGCCGAGCAGGAGGAGTGCGGCGGCCATGCCTGCCCCGCCGATGGCGGCGCCGACGGGCAGACCCAGCGCGGCGATCCATTTGCTGATGGTGAACACCTGTCCGTGCGTGGCGAGGTACGCGCCACGGCGTTCTTCGGGGATGAGGTCGGCGAGGAGGGCCTGTCGGGTGGGGACGTAGAGCAGTTCGCCGATGCTGAGGATGACGGTGGCGGCGATCAAGGTGGGGAGGTGGGTGCTGTAGGCCAGTCCGGCGAAGCCGAGGGCGAACAGGGCGAAGCCGGCGTGCATGGGGCGGTGGGGGTCGCGGCTGGTGAGCCAGCGGGCGACGGGGGCGGTGAGGGCGACGATGAGGAGGGTGTTGATGGCGGTGAGGACGCTGGCGGCGCGGATGCCGTCGAGGGTGACGCCCAGCCAGTCGGCGCGGGGGAAGTGCTGGGCGAGGTGCACGGCGACGTGGTTGGTGCGGGTGAATTCGATGCTGAGGATGAGGATGCCGCCGAGGACGAACAGGAGGAAGGGGCGGTCGGTGATGACCTGCGCGTAGCTTCGCAGGAGGGGTTTGAGGCCCAGGTCGGTGCGGGCGGTGGGGCTGGCGGCGCGCGTTTCGGTCATGAGGGCGGTGCAGAGGGCGGCGGTGAGGATGCTCATGCCGACGAGCAGGGCGAGCAGGAGGGTGAAGTGGTCGCGGTACAGCCAGCCGCCGATGAGGGTGCCGATCAGGATGCTGAGGTTCACGGCCCAGTAGTTGATGGCGTACATGAAGGTGCGGGTGTCGGGGGTGCTGACGTCGACGAGCATGGCTTCGGCGGCGGGGTTGATGAGGCCGCCGGAGATGTTCACGAGCAGCAGCGCGGCGAAGGTGAGCCAGGGGTTGGGGCCGTGCAGGTTGCCGAGGAGCATGAGGGTGAAGGCGAGGAGTTTCAGGCCTTCGCCGGTCAGGAGGGTGCGGCGGCGGCCGAGGGCGTCGGCGAGGGCGCCGCCGTACAGGCCCGCGAGGAACTGCACGATGCCAGCGGCCAGCAGGAGTGTTCCGGCGAGTGCGGCGCCGAGGTGCGCGGTGAAGTAAATGGCCATGAACGGGAAGACCATGCTGCCGACGACGCGGCTGAGGAATGACGTGGTGATGCGGGTTTTCACGTTGGGGTGCAGGGTGCGCCACATGCGTTCAGGGTGGCGCAGGCGGAAAGGGGAAAAAAGACGCATAGTGGCGTGGTGGTGTCCCCTTTTCCTGCTGATTCGCCCGTGCCGGACTGGCCGTACCTGTCGTTGCGGGCGGTGCTGCACGCGCGGGATGGGGTGCGGGACACGCACCGGGTGACGCTGGCGGACGCGCAGGCGTGGTGGGGGTGCAGTGACCGGACGGCGAAACGGCAGCTGGCGCGGTTGCACGCTTCGGGGCGGCTGGTGTACACGCCGGGGCGCGGGCGGGGGAACACGTCGCGGGTGGCGTTCGCGGGGACGCTGGAGGGGGAACTGGCGGTCCTGACGGCGGGTCTGGCGGGGGTGGGAGCGGCGGCGGATCTGGCGCGGCTGTCGCGGCTGGGGTTTCCGCGGGCGTGGGTGCTGACGGACGCGGTGCGCGGCACGTTCGGGCTGGGGGTGGGTCCGGCGGGCACGGATCGCCTGCGGACGGTGGTGACGCGGCCCCTGACGAGCCTCGATCCGCTGACGGTGAACTCGGCGGCGGAGGCGCATCTGCTGACGCAGGTGCTGGACCCGCTGCTGGTCTTCGATCCGCTGGCGGGGACGTTGCGGCCTCATCTGGCGCACCACTGGGGCACGCCGGACGGGGGGCGCCGCTGGGTGTTTCACCTGCGTAAGGGCGTGCAGTTCCATCACGGGCGGACGCTGGACGCGCAGGACGTGTGCTTCACGCTGGAGCGGGTGCGGCGCGGGGCGCCGTGGTACCTGGGCGGCGTGCTGGACGTGCGGGAGATCACGCCGTTCACGGTGCAGATCACGCTGGACGGGCCGGACCTGTTCTTTCCCCGCAGGCTGGCGCACGAGCAGGCGCTGATCCTCCCGCGGGACGTGCCGTTCGACGAGCGCCGCCCGGTCGGGACGGGGGCGTTCCGCTGGCACGCGCTGGACGGCGGGTTCCGGCTGGAGGCCTTCGACGCGCACTTCGCGGGGCGGCCGCTGATCGACGAGGTGGAGGTCTTTCTCGTGCCGGAGCTGCGTGGGGACGCACCGCCTGCGCTGGACGTGTCGGGTGTGCCGGAGGATCCGGTCGAGCGCTGGGTGCCGGAGAACAGCGTGCATTTCCTGATCTGGAACGCCCACCGGCCTGCCGCGCGGTCGGCGGCGCTGCGCGCGGCGGTGGTCGAACTGCATGACATCCGCGCGTTCTGGCGCGAATCGGGCCGCGCCGAGCGGCTCCTTCCTGCCACGTCGTTCCTGCCGCGCCGCAGCCTGGACCGCCCGCCGCGTGGGCACTCACTGGCACGGGCGCAGGCGCTGCTGGCACGGGCCGCGTACGCCGGGCCGCCGCTGCGCGTGTGGGTGCTGGACCTGCCCGGCGCGCGGCAGGAGGCCGACTGGCTGGCCGCGCGGGCCGCCCGGCTGGGCCTGCCGATGCAGGTCGTTCCGGCGCCGCTGGACGCGCTGCCGGACGCCGGGGACGACGTGGATCTGGCGTTCATGGGTGAGATCGCCGGGTGGGACGAGCACCTGTCGTTCTGGTCGGCGCTGAAGCAGCCGGAACTGCTGTTCCGCCGCCTGCTGCCTACCGACGTGCTGCGCGACGTGGACGCCCTGCTGGACGGGTACCGCGTGGCCCCCGACTCGGCGGCCCTGGAGGCCCTGATGACCCGCGTGGAGGCGCGGCTGCTGGGCGGGCATCACCTGCACCTCACGCATCACCGCGTCAAGCGCCGCGCGGTGCATCCGCTGATCCGGGACGTGCATCCGGACGCGTATGGCCGCATTGATTTCAAGCGGTTGTGGCTGGGGGACGCCCGCGCCTGAGGCGCGCTGCGCTACGCTGCTTTCCATGAGGGTTGCCGTTGCGGATGTGGGTACCAATTCCAGTCACCTGTTGATCGCCGAGGCGGCGCAGGGGGACGCGGGTGGGTTCCGGGTGCTGGACGCCCTGAAGGACCGCACGCGGCTGGGCGAGTGCCTGGACGGGGCGGGGAACCTGACGCCCGAGGGTGAGGACCGGCTGGCGTCGGCCCTGACGCGCTTCCGTGAGCTGGCGTCCGGGGCGGGCGTGGCCGAGGTGCACGTGTACGCCACGAGTGCGCTGCGCGAGGCGCCGAACGGGGCGGAGGTCGCGGGGCGGATGCTGTCGCGGACCGGGGTGTACCCGGTGATCATCTCGGGAGCGCGTGAGGGTGAACTGACGTACCTGGGCGCGGCGCACAGCGTGGAACTGGGTGAGGACAACGTGCTGCTGGACCTGGGGGGCGGCAGTCTGGAGTTCGTGCGGGGGGACGGGCACGCGCCGCGTGACGTGCTGAGCCTGCCGCTGGGTGGGATTCGGATGACGCGTGCGTTCTTCCGGTCGGACGTACCGGCCCGCCGGGAGGTGCAGGCGCTGACGGACGCGGTCCGCACGGCGCTCGCTCCGCACGTGGAGCGGTTCCGGGTGCGGCCGGGCACGCGGGCGGTGCTGTCGAGCGGGACGGCAGAGGCGGCGGCGGCGGCGATCGTGGCGCGGCGCGGCGCGGTGGGCGGCAGTGGCGACGGGCCGGAGGGCGTGAACGGCGTGACGTTCACGCTGGCCGAACTGGGCGCGTTGCTGGAGCACGTGCGGGGGCTGAAGGGCGCGGCGCGGGCGCGCGTGCCGGGCCTGGAGCGGCGTTCCGAGACGGTCGTGGCGGGGCTGGCGACGCTGCACGCGGCGCTGGAGGTGCTGGGGGCGCGGCAGGTGACGGTCAGTGAGGGTGCGCTGCGCGAGGGCATGCTGATCGAGGAATTGTCGCGGTTTCAGGCGTACCGGTCGGCGCTGAGTGCGCGGCAGCGGAGCGTGCTGGGAACCGCCGAGCGGTTCGGCGCGAACCTGTCCCATTCGCGGCAGGTGGCGGCGCTGTCGCGGGGGCTGCTGGACGCGCTGCACGCGGCGGGCGAGCCGGTCGATCATGAGGACCGCAGCCTGCTGACGGCGGCGGGCGCGCTGCACGAGGTGGGGCAGATCGTGGCCCAGAGCGCGCACCACAAGCACTCGGCGTACCTGATCCGGCACGCGGAACTTCGGGGGTTCAGTCCGCGTGAGATCGAGCTGATCGCGCAACTGGCCCGTTACCACCGCAAGAGCGTGCCGAAACCCTCGCACGCGGAGTTCATGGCACTCGGGGCCGGGGACCGCGCGCGGGTGACGCGGCTGGCGGCGGTCCTGCGGGTCGCGGACGGCCTGGACCGTTCGCACGGGGGCGCGGTGCGGCTGGGTGAACTGGTGCGGCGCGGTGACGGGTGGCAGTTGACGGTGGCGGGCGCCACGCCGCTGGACCTGTCGGGCGCGCGGGACAAGGCGGACCTGTGGGGGCGGGTGTTCGGACCACTGACCCTTCACGCCCTGTAGGGACTCTGGAATGCAGTGCCGTGGAGAGGGTGCCGGGTATCCTGGGGGCATGACGGGTACGCCGCAGAACATCCTGAGCATTCAGTCGTGGGTCAGTTACGGGCATGTGGGGAACGCGGCCGCCGTGTTTCCCCTGCAACGCCTGGGATTCGAGGTCTGGGCGATTCACACGGTGCAGTTCAGTAATCACACCGGGTACGGCGCGTGGACGGGCGCCGTGTTCCCGCCCGAGGCGGTCGCGGACCTGATCGACGGGATCGAGGCGCGCGGGGTACTGCCGGAGTGCGGCGCGGTCCTGAGCGGCTACATGGGCAGCGAGGGCACGGTCGCGGCGGTCGTGGACGCCGTGCGGCGCGTGCGCGTGGCGAACCCGGACGCGCTGTACGCCTGCGACCCGGTGATGGGCGACGTGGGGCGCGGCGTGTTCGTGCGCCCGGAACTGCCGGACCTGATCGCGGCGCAGGCCATCCCGGAGGCGGACATCGTGACGCCCAACCAGTTCGAGCTGGAACTGCTGACCGGGCGCACCGTGGACACACTGGAGCACGCGCTGGACGCCGCCCGCGCGCTGCGGGAACGGATGCGGGCGGGTGGGCCGCGCGTGGTGCTGCTGACCAGTCTGGTGCGCAGCGGCGCGCCCGAGGGCAGCATCGAGACGCTGGCCGTCACGGACGCCGGGGCGTGGCTGTGCCGCACGCCGCTGCTGCCGCTCGACCCGCCCCGCAACGGCACGGGGGACGCCATCGCGGCGCTGTTCCTGGGGCACTACCTGAAGTCCGGTCAGGCGGCGCAGGCGCTGAGCCTGTCCATGAGCGCGCTGTTCGGACTGCTCAGTTACACGCACAGCGCCGGTACGCGCGAGATTCAGCTGGTGGCCGCGCAGGACGAGTTCGTGAAGCCCGCGCGGGTGTTCGAGGCGCAGCAGGTCGGGTAGGCGCGGCCCAGAGCGACCCTCCGGCCCGGCCGTTCCGTGCGGGTCAGATGAGACGGACCTCTGCGCCCTGTCAGCGTCCGGCCAAAGTGCCTTGCCCACACTCTCACGGGCGGGCAGGCGGGGCGGGCCAGACTGAAGGCATGAAACACATCATCTTCCCGACCGAGACTGCCGCCGACGCCTTTATCGCCGACCTGAAGTCGCAGGGCGTGATCGCCCCGACCATGGGCAGCGCCACCGTCACCCGCCGGGGCACGGCGGCCGACCCGGTCGTGACGGACGGTGTGGACGGCGGCACCGCCGAGGACGCCGGTGCGGGCGCCGTGAAGGGCACGGGCGTGGGCGCAGCGGTCGGCGCGGTCGCCGGGATCCTGGCGACGGGCGCCACCATCGCCACGGGCGGGCTGGCCCTGCCGGTCGTGCTGGGCATGGCCGCGCTGGGCTCCGGTGTGGGCGCCGCCGTGGGCGCCACGGGCGGAGCGATGGGTGTGGACGAAACCGGCCACGCCTACGAAGCCGACGACGATTACTACGACCGCCTGAACACCACCACCACCAACGGTGGCCGTGTGGTCGCCGTGGATGAAAGCGTGCCCCACGACGTGGTCGAGGCCGCCGCCATCCGCCACGGGGGCGAGTACTCCGACGGGGGCACCCTCAGCCGCCGCACGATGTAAACGCACCTTTCGCAGCGCCGCCCGCAGCCTCGATGGTTGCGGGCGGTTCTGCTGCGCGTGGTTCTGCTGCGGGCGGGTCTTCACCGATCAGGTGCGTCACGGGCGGCATGACCGGCCGGTTCAGTCGGGCCTGTGGGGCAACGCGACCTTGCGGAACCAGAAGTTCCCGAGGGTCTGGATGACGTCCTCGAACTCGGCGACGCTGACGGGTTTTGGAATGTACGCGTTGGCGTGCAGGTTGTAGCTGCGCCAGATGTCGCTCTCGGCGCGGCTGGTGGTCAGGACGATCACGGGAATGCTGCGCAGTTCCGGGTCGAGTTTCAGGATGTCCAGCAGTTCCAGGCCGGTCATGCGGGGCATGTTCAGGTCCAGCAGGATCACGTCCGGGCGGGGGGCGGCGCCGTGCGGGCCGGTGCGGCGCAGGAACGCCAGGGCGTCCACGCCGTCGCGGGCGTGGTGCAGGTGGTGGGGGAACTGGGCGTCCTCGAACGCCTCCTGGGTGAGCATCACGTCGGCCGGGTTGTCCTCGACCAGCAGAATCTCGACGGGGGGGGTGGTCATGGGTGGTCTCCTGCGGGGGCCTGCGGGGCGCGGGTGTCTGTCGGCGTGGCGTCTGTTGGTTCAGGGGTGGCCGCCTGTACGGGCAGCGCCAGCGAGAAGGTGCTGCCGACGCCGGGCAGGCTGTCCACCCACAGGTGCCCGCCCAGCTGCTCGGCGGCGCTGCGGGTCACGGCCAGCCCGATGCCGCTGCCGGGGTATTCCTCCATGCCGTGCAGGCGCTGGAACACCCCGAAGATGCGTTCGTGGTACTCGGGTTCGATGCCGATGCCGTTGTCGTGCACCTGGAACACCCAGCTGTCCTGCCCGGCGTGCTCGCGGCGGTGCGCGCTAACCTGCACGTGCGGGGGGCGCTGCGGGTCGCGGAATTTCAGGGCGTTCCCGATCAGGTTCTGGAAGGCGTGCCGGAGCAGTTCCGGGCTGGAGTTCAGGGTGGGCAGGTCCTGCACCTCGACGACGGCCTGTTCAGCCAGGATCTGCTGTTCCAGGTCGGCCAGCACGTCCCGGACCAGCGCGGCCGTATCGACGGGCTGCGTGGCGCGCGGGGCCTTGCGCACGCGGGAGTACGCCAGCAGGTCCTGGATCAGGGTCTTCATGCGTTGCGTGGCCGAGGTCGTGAACGCGATGTACTGGTCGGCGCGGGCGTCCAGTTTGCCCTGGTAGCGGCGGGCGAGCAGTTCGGTGTAACTGCCGATGGTGCGCAGCGGTTCCTGAAGGTCGTGACTGGCGACGTACGCGAACTGTTCGAGTTCCCGGTTGCTGCGCTCCAGGTGGGTGTTGCTGGCGCGCAGGGCCTCGGCACTGTCGTGCAGCGCCTGCTCGCGCTCCTGCACGGCCAGGGCCATGCGGTCGAACTGTTCGCCCAGCTGCGCGAGTTCCTGAACGCCGGTGCGCGGCATGCGGCGCCCGTACTGCCCGGCGGCCATGTCGCGCGCCCCGGCGTTCAGTTCGCCGAGGCTGCGGGTGACGGTGCGGGTCACGCGGTACGCGGTCAGCAGCAGCAACGCGCCCGTCAGCAGCAGCCCACTGATGCTGACCCACTGCACGGTGTTCAGGGTGGTCTGGCTGGCGCGCGTGGCGTCTCTCAGGCGTTCGCTCTCGGCGGCCTGCATCAGCTCGGTGACCTCGCGCGCGTCGTTCAGCAGGTCGCGGCCCACGCCGGTACTGACCAGCGCCGCCGCCTGCCGCAGCGAGTCGGTGCGCGCGGCGATCTCGGGCCGCGCGGCCCGCTCCTGCCACTCGTTCACGGCCGCCTCGACGAGCGACAGTCGCTCGCGTTGCAGGTCGTTGAAACTCAGGTCACGCAGCGCGAACACGGACGCCCGGAAGGTCGATTCGCCGTCCCGGTACGGTCCGAGGAAACTGGGGCTGCCGGTGATCACGTACCCGCGCTGCCCGTTTTCCATCACGGAAATCTGGGTGCTCAGGGCGTTCACCAGCAGCATCCGCGCCTGCGCGTCCTCGACCGCCTGCAACTGCGCCTCGTTGCGGCCGACACCCACCACGACTGCCGCGCCCACCGCGACCAGCAGCGCGAACGGCACCACGAACGGCCGCAGCAGGAAGGCGCGCAGCGTCACGCCGCCACCGGTCGGCCGGACCGTCCGGGCCGCGTGGTCGGTGGTCACGGACGGGTCGGGCGTGGCAGAAACGGGCGCGGACATGACGGGGGCATTGTAGCCGAGTCGCCGGGGAACAGCAGGTGTGATACGGACTCCGATTGAATGGCTTATAAAGCCGCTGGGTCCGAGCGGACTCGTAGAGCTGCGCAGCAGAGCGAGGAGGAGAGAAACGGGTTCCGGACGTGGAGTTAACAGATCGGTGGTGTTCCGATCTGTTAACGGAACAAACGGAATCCGTATGGCTGCGCGGCTCCGGACACCCACGCACTCACACGCAACCCCACGAAATTGAACCGAGTTCACCGGAACGCGCTACAGTGGACGCCATGACATTTCAGAGCGTAAGGCTCACCCAGGCGGGTGAGGTCGCCACCCTGACCATCATCAGCAAGAAAGGCAGCATGGGACCCGCCTTCTGGCAGGAAGTCCCGCAGGCGCTGGCCACCCTGGACGGCAGCGGCGCCCGCGCCCTGATCGTGCGCGGCGAGGAACTGTTCAGCGCCGGACTGGACGTGAAAGCCAGCGCCCCCACCATCACCCCCGCCCTCGGGAACCCCGACGCGTTCCGGGCCGTGGTCGCCGGAATGCACGCCGCCATCGAGGGCCTCGCCGCGCTGCCCATCCCGGTCATTGCCGCCGTGCACGGCTGGTGCATCGGCGGGGGCCTGGAACTCATCAGCGCCTGCGACATCCGCATCGCCAGCGCAGACGCCCGCTTCAGCCTACCCGAAGTCAGGCTGGGCATCGCCGCCGACCTGGGCGGCCTGCAACGCCTGCCGCACCTGATCGGCCGGGGCCGCGCCGCGCACCTCGCCCTGACCGGCCAGCCCATCGACGCGCCCACCGCCGAACGCTGGGGCCTGATCACCGAACTGCTGCCCGACCCGGCCGCCCTGTTCGCCCGCGCCGACGAACTCGCCGCGTACCTCGCCACCCTCCCCCCACGCGCCCTGGAAGGCACCAAACGCACCCTGCAGGACGACCTGCCGCACGCGCAGAGCCTCGCCGGGGCCGTCACCTGGAACGCCCAGCACATGACCGCCGAAGGCCTCGCGCAGGCCCTGAAGTAAGGTCAAGTCCAGCCCACCACCCCCGCCCCCCCTTCCCCACCCAAGGAGACCCCACATGACCCAGACCCCCACCCTCGGCACCCTCCAGGCCGGCACCGCCGACAGCACCTTCCGCCCCGACCTGCTGGCCGGCAAGCACGCCCTGATCACCGGCGGCGGCAGCGGCATCAACCTCGGCATCGCCCAGAGCTTCGCCGCGCACGGCTGCCGGGTGACCATCCTGGGCCGCAACCTCGAGAAAGCCCAGAAGGCCGCGCAGGGCATCATCGACGCGGGCGGGCAGGCCCTCGGCGTCAGCGCCGACGTGCGCGACATCGCCGCCATGCAGGCCGCCGCCGCGCAGGCCGTCGAAACCTTCGGCCCGTTCGACATCGTCCTCGCCGGAGCCGCCGGGAACTTCCCCGCACCCGTCGACGGCATCAGCCCCAACGGCTTCAAGACCGTCGTCGAGATCGACCTGCTCGGCACGTACCACACCATCAAAGCCTGCGCTCCCCACCTGACCACCCCCGGCGGGAACATCCTGAGCATCAGCGCCTACGGCATCCCCGTGCCCATGCAGGCGCACGTCGTCGCCGCCAAGGCCGGCGTGGACGCCCTGACCCGCACCCTCGCCATCGAATGGGGCCTGCGCGGCATCCGCGTGAACGCCATCATCCCCGGCCCCATCGACGGCACCGAAGGCATGGCCCGCCTCGCCCCCGACGAGAAGACCCGCCACCAGTTCATGAGCACCGTCCCGCTGGGCCGCTTCGGCATCCCCCAGGACATCGCCAACGCCGCCCTGTTCCTCGTCAGTGACGCCGCCAGCTACGTCACGGGCGTCATCCTGCCCGTCGACGGCGGCCAGAACATGCTCGGCGGCGCCCCCCAGTACCAGATGTACCAGCAGATGGGCCTCGCCCTGCCCAAGAAAGACTGATACGGACTCCGATTGAATGGCTTATGAAGCCGTTCAATCCGAGCGGATGCGAGTAGGAGAGAAAAGGGTTCCGGACGTGGAGTTGGCAACCCGGTGATGTTCCGGGTTGGCAACGAAACAAACGGAATCCGTATGAGCCACCTCACCTGAGCCTCCTGACCATGCCCGCGGCCGGTACGCTGCGGGCATGTCTGCTACCCCCATGCCCGTCCACCAGCACCTCTCGGATCTGCGGGGGGCGGCACTGCTGAATCTGCCGGACTGGTCGGGGGTGCGGCGCGTGAATCTGGACGGGCTGGGTCTGGATGCCCTGCCAGGGCGGGAGGCCGCGCCGGACCTGACGGTCTTCAGCGTGTACGACAACGTGCTGACGGGCGTGCCGGACTGGGTGTGGACGCGCGGCGGGGTGCGGACGCTGAACCTGTCCGCCAACCGGTTCCAGAGGCTGCCGGACGCGCTGGGCAACCTGCGCGAGCTGCGGATGCTGGACCTGGGGCACAACGAGCTGGACGCCCTGCCGGACGCCTTCAGGGGGCTGGGTCGGCTGGCGTTCCTGTACCTGAGCCACAACCGGCTGATGGAACTGCCGGACTCCATGCGGCACCTGGGCGCGCTGACGTACCTGAATGTCACGGATAACGCCCTGACGCACCTGCCGGGGTGGCTGGGCAACCTGCGCGCCCTGACGGAACTGCGGCTGTACGGCAACCCGCTGGAGGCCCTACCAGACAGCCTCGGGGCGCTGGGCGCGCTGCGGGAACTGCACGTCATGAACGCCCGCCTGACCCGCCTGCCCGGCACGCTGGGAGGGTGTGGGGCGCTGGAAGTGCTGGACCTTCAGGGCAACGCGCTGACAGAACTGCCGGACTCGCTGGGGCAGTTGCCGCGCCTGACGACCCTGAACCTGCGCTTCAATGCGCTGACGCACCTGCCAGACACGCTGGGCGACCTGCACGCGCTGCACACCCTCGACCTGCGCGCCAACGCCCTGACCACCCTTCCCGAAAGGCTGGCGCACCTGCCCGCCCTGCGGAAACTCGACCTGCGCTGGAACCGCATCGAGAATTTGCCAGACGCTTTCGACACGCTGATTGAGCGGGGCTGTCAGGTGTACCTGTAAGCCTGACACGGCCCCCTTACTTGCACAGGTCGGCGGTGCAGATGTCGGTGGCGGCGTAGTCGCGGCCCTGTTGCACGACGAGTTTCAGGGTGAGGGTGCCGTTCTCGTAGGCGTAGCTGTCGCCGGTGGTGGTGGGCAGGGCGGCGGGGGTGACCTTCTTGAGGAGGTTGCGGTTGTCGATCCACCAGTCGCGGTACAGGCGGGGTTCGGTGGGGGTGGGGATGCGGAGGGTGAGGGTGTCGCCGGGCTGGCTGTGGCTGATGCCGACGCGCAGGTGGGGGGTGGGGGTGGTGGGGGTCAGGGTGTAGGTGTGGCCCAGGCGGGTGGTGGTGTGGAAGGTTTTCTGGTCGGCGGTGTTGCCGTTCAGGCTGACCGTGCCGTGCGGGCCGGTGACGGTGACGGGGCCGATGCGGGCGGCGGTGTCGTCGTGAATCCACAGGCGGGTGTACGTGCCGGGGCAGGTGCTGGCGTTCCAGGCGGGGGTGGGGGTGCAGTCGGGCGCGGCGCGCAGGAGGGGGCTGGCGGTGACGGTGGTGCCTGCCTTGCCGGTGGTGGTGCCGTCGGTGTCGAGGAACGTGGCGGCCTTGTCGCCGTCCCGGTCGGGTTGGGCGGGTGGGAAGTACACGCGGGTGCTGGTGTCGGGCCAGCGGAGGTTCAGGGCGTTGTTGGTGGGTTCGAGGCTGAAGGCGTTCTTCGTGACGTACCCGAGGCCGCTGGCCTGCCGGGTGGTGTCGGGCGTGAACGCGGCGAGGGTCGCGCCGTCGATGGTGACGTGCCCGTCGTAGAACTGGTACCCGCGGATGGGGAAGCTGGGGTCCCAGGGGCGTGGGAGGGCGCGGCCGCCGGTGCCGGTGGGTTCCCAGCTGTCGGGCTGGCCGAGGTTGGGTGTCTCACCGATCAGGGTGCCGCCTTTGAGGGTGCTGTCGTCGCTGGCGAAGGTCGCGCCGACGCCGTTGTCGGCGAGGGTGGCGTTCAGCAGGACGTGGCCCTTCCCGCGTAGCCACACGCCGTGGTCGCGGTTCTTGTAGGCGGTGAAGGTGTCCAGGGTGGCGGTGACGGGCGCGCTTTTGGGATCGCTGGGCGTGGTGACGGGCGCGTAGTACGTGACCTCGGTGGTGCCGTCGGGTTTCGGGCCGCCATCGAGGTTCAGGCCACGATCCGTGCCGTGGGCGGTGTTGCCGCTGAATTCGCCCAGGGGGGTGCGGCGGGGCCAGATGTCGGTCCTGGCGGCGGCGAGGCCGGTGGGGTGTTCGGGGAACGCGAGCCAGAAGCCGGTGCCGTCCACCCCGGCGGCGACGTTGCCGCGCACGGTGTTGGCGGGGTGAGTGATCCAGTACGCGGCGGGGCGTTTGTCGCTGTCCAGCAGCGGCTTCTGGCCCTGTTTGGCGTCGGGGGCCCTGACGCGCGTGACGAGGTTCCCGCTGAGGGTGTTGCCGGTCTCGTCGCCGTCTTCCAGGAAGAGGCAGTGGCCGATGTTGTCGAAGGTGACGTTGTCCTGCACGCGTAGGTCGCTGGTCCCGTGCACGACCACGCAGCGGTTGAAGGAGGCGTGCACGCTGCTGCCGCGCAGGTACGAGGTCGGGGCGCTGCCCAGCTGGTGAAAGTGCACGGGGTAGCGGCGCAGGGTGTTCAGCTGCCCGACGCGGGTGAATTCCGCGCCCTCGATGCGGGCGGTGCTGGTGCCCATGATCATGACGTGCGCGCCCACGCCGGTCTGCGCGGCGTCGTCCGTGGCGGCCACGACGACGTTGCGGGTCAGGAGGCCCACCTCGGCCCGTTCGTTCACGCCCAGGCCCGCGACGGTGATCGGGTCGCCCCAGTGCGTGTGTTTCAGAGGTGCGGCGAGGGTGACGGCAGTGCCGCTGACGCGCTGCACGGTGACCTGTTCGGTCTGGTCCGGGTTGAAGTCGGTGCTCGTCAGGGTGAGGCTGTCGCCGGGTTGCCAGTCGGGCGCGCGGTCCAGGGTCAGGGTGCTGCTGCCCTTGCGGGCGGTGGCGTTCAGGCGCGTCCAGGCGAGGCGGGGCTGCCCGTGGAGTTCCAGGGTGCCGTCCATGACGCCCAGCACGCGGTCGCCCATGCCCATGACGTCCTCGCCGGGGGCCTTGTTCGTCAGGAGGATCTCGGCGTGGTGCGTGAAGGGTCTGGCCTCGCTGCCGATGCGGAGTTCGCCGTGCACCATGATCCACTCGGCGCGCAGGGTGCGGTCAGCCGTGTCGTCGAATTCCAGCACGGTGCCGGTGGGGATGGTCAGGCCGCCCAGGTCGGGCGGGGTGGTGTCCAGCAGGACGCGTTTCCCGGCGGGGAGGGTGACCTTCTGCCCGGCGGCGGGCAGCGTGCCGCCCCAGGTGGCGGGGTCGCTCCACTTCACAGTGGGAAGCGTGGGGGTCGGGCTGGGCGTGGGGGTGGGGGTCGGCGTGGGGTTGGTGGTGCCGCTGCCGCCCGATCCGGACCCGCAGGCGGTCAGGAGCGCGGTCAGGAGCAGGACGGTGGCGGAGCGGCGCGCGGGCATGAAGGAATGATAAACGCACGGTCAGCAGGGTGGCGTGAAGGACTTCGCACCCCTCCCCCATCCTGCCCGCACCGGCATGAGCACCGTCAGGGACAGCGTTCCCAGTCGAATCGCTGCGCGAAGTGGCGCGAGGTCACGACTGCCTGAACCTCACGCACCCCCCTTGCTCATAGTTTTCATAATAGATTTCTAGATTATGAGTCAAGCACGAGGTTGCACCATAGGAGGCACCCCATGACCCCGCCACGCCCTCACCTACCTTCACCCCTTCACCGGATACAGGGGCTTCTATTCGGAGCAGCCTTCGGAGACGCCCTCGCCGCCCCCGTTGAATTCACCCGTGACCCGGCAGCTATTCGCGCGGCATATCCGCCCGATGGCCCCACGACGATCCACCAGGGCAAAGTCACGGACGACACGCAAATGATGATCGCCGTCGCGCGAGCACTGATCGCCACACCCCAATTGAGTGCCGAAGCCCTCTCCGGGGAACTGCGTGACACGTTCACGCAGTGGCTGGACGACCCGGAGAACAACCGCGCCCCCGGCATGACCTGCCTCCGCGCCTGTCAGGCACTGAAAGAAGGTGTCCCCTGGCCGCACGCCACCATCCCTGGGTCCAAAGGCTGCGGCGCCAACATGCGCGTGCAACCCATCGCCACGGTGCCAGCAGCCACCACCCGAGCAGGTGCCGCGCAACTTCAGGCCGCCATGACCCACGGTCACGCCACTGCCCTGGCCGCCAGCGACCTGACCGCACACACCCTGCACCTACTTCTCGACGGCGCACTCCCAGCCGAACTGCCCACCCACCTCAGGCAGTACGTCCAGGCACAACGCACCACCTACCATCACGCGTGGCTGGGCGACCTGTGGACCCACACTCCCGAACCCAGCCCGGAAGACTTCATCGCACGCGGCTGGGACGAATGCAGTGACGCCCTTGAACGCGCACTCCAGGCCAGCACCGGCCTTCCCCTCCACGCCGATCCATGCCACTACAGCGGTGAAGGCTGGATTGCAGAAGAAGCGTTTGCGACCGGCCTGCTGTGCTTCCTGCTGTTCCCACAAGATCCGGTCCGCGCCCTTCAACTGGCCGCCACCACCAGCGGCGACAGTGACTCCATCGCCTGCATCACCGGCAGCCTGCTCGGCGCCCACCTCGGCATTCACTCCTTCCCCACCGACTGGACCGACCAGATCGAATACAGCCAAGAACTCCACACCCTCGCCCGAGCCCTGACCACACTGTCCAGCAAAGGAGCCTGATCATGACCACTCCCCTGAACGACCGCAACATCATCCTCGACACCGACAGCTACAAGAGCAGCCACTTCCTGCAGTACCCCACAGGCACCACCCGCCTCTTCTCCTACCTGGAAAGTCGCGGCGGCAAGTATCCCCAGACGCGCTTCTTCGGCCTGCAGTACATCCTCGACCGCTACCTGACCACCCGCGTCACTGCCGACATGGTCGAGGAAGCCCGCGCCCTCATCGAAGCACACGGCGAACCCTTCCCCTACGACGGCTGGATGCGCGTCGTGAACGTCCACGGCGGCAAGCTGCCCCTGGAAGTCCGCGCCGTGCCGGAAGGCACGCTGGTGCCCATCCACAACGTCCTGCTGAGCTGCACGAACACCGACCCCGAACTCCCCTGGCTGGTCGGCTGGTTCGAAACCATGCTGATGCGTGTCTGGTACCCCACCACCGTCGCCACCCAGAGCTGGCACATCCGCGAGATCATCCGCGCCGCCCTCGAAAAAACCAGCGACCGCGCCGCCGAGGAACTCCCGTTCAAACTGCACGACTTCGGGTCCAGGGGCGTCAGCAGCCGCGAGAGCGCAGGCATCGGCGGCCTCGCCCACCTCATCAACTTCCAGGGCAGCGACACCCTGGAAGCCCTGCGCGTCGCCCGGAACCACTACGGCGCCGACATCGCCGCGTTTTCCATCCCCGCCGCCGAGCACAGCACCATCACATCCTGGGGCAAGGCGCACGAGGTCGACGCGTACCGCAACATGATCACCCGCTTCAGCCGCCCCGGCAGCGTGTACGCGGTGGTCAGCGACTCCTACGACCTCAAGAACGCCATCAACCACCTCTGGGGCGACACCCTGAGACAGCAGGTCATCGAATCCGGCGGCACCCTGGTCGTCCGGCCCGACAGCGGCGAACCGCCCGCCATGGTCCGCCTCGCCGTGAACGCCCTGGCCGCCAGGTACGGCACCACCACCAACAGCAAGGGATACAAGGTCCTGAACCACGTCCGCGTCATCCAGGGCGACGGAATCGACGAACACACCATCCGCCAGATCCTCGACAACCTGGATGTGGACGGCTACAGCGCCGAGAACGTGTCTTTTGGCATGGGCGGCGCCCTCCTCCAGAAAGTCGACCGGGACACCCAGCGCTTCGCGTACAAGGCCAGCGCCGGCCTGATCGACGGCGAGTACCGGGGCATCTACAAGGATCCCGTCACCGACCCCGGCAAACGCAGCAAGGACGGCGTCCTCGACCTCGTGCAGGAAGGCGGCCGAATGGTCACGAAGGCGTACAGGACGTTTGATACCGACTTCCCCGGCAGCCTGCTGCGCACCGTGTACCGCGACGGGGAGTTGCTGGTGCGGGACACGCTGGAGGAAGTAAGGGGGCGGGCGTGATATAGCACCATGCTATAATCGTGGGCATGGGCATGAACGCGCTGACGCTGGCCGTGCTGATCGCGTTCTGGACCGAGCACCCGGACGCCGAGAAGCCCCTGCGCGAGTGGTACCGGCTGGTCCGCGCGCGCGAGTACGCCTCGTTCGCCGACGTGAAAACGGACTTCGGTAGCGCCGACTGGGTGCAGGGGTTCCTCGTGTTCGACATCAGCGGCAACCGGTACCGCCTGATCGTCCGCCCGAACTTTGCCGGAAGACGCTTCTACATTGTGGGTGTGTACACCCACCGACAGTACGACGCCTGGACGAAGGAGTTGAGGTGACCATGACGAACTTTCCGGAAATCACGCGGTCCTTCCAGGAGCTGAGCGGGCTGGCTCCCGAATTCTTCATGGACATCCGCACCGACGATGATCTGGCGCGCGCCACCGCGTTCCTGTACACCTTCGACTTCGAGGTCAAGGGCGAGGGACCCCACCCGCTGGACCCGCTGGCGGAACTGCTGACGCAGCGCATCACGGCGTACGAGACCCGGCGATTCCCGGTACCAGACGCAGACGGACCGGACATGCTGGCCTTCCTGCTCCAGCAGCGGCCCCTGACGCAGCAGGCACTGGCCGCCGCCACCGGCATTCCGCAGAGCACCATCAGCGACCTGCTGCGGCGGCGGCGGGCGTTCACGGCGGATCACGCGCGGAAACTGGGCGCGTTCTTCCAGGTAAGTCCTGGGATGTTCCTCTGAACGCCCTGACCCCCCTCCTTCCCGCCCTCCAGTCCCTGGAACCGCTGGGTCTCCCCTCCTCGTCCCTGCCGGAGTGGTTCGCCTATGCAAACCAGCGGCAGGCGGCGCGGCTGGCCGTGCATGTGCAGGCCGAGTTCGCTGCGCTGCTGCGGGCCTTCGCGGGGTCGGTGGATCATGCGTACCTGCGCTCGGATGCCTTCCAGGCGAACGTGGTGCAGGCGGTGCGGGCGGCGGAGGTCGCGGAGTCCGAGGACAAGCTGCGCTTCATCGCGCGGGCGCTGGCGGGGTGCGTGCTGAGCTTCCCGCCGCCCGCGCCGGACAAATTCCAGACGATGCGCGTGATCGAGGGTCTGTCCGACCGGGAGTTACGGGTGTTCGCAGGCCTGTTCGACCTGCTCGACCCGATCGACCCGTTCGCCGACAGCCTGCCCGTGAACGGCACGGCGACGGTGGCGGGTCTGTCCCGGCAGGAGTTCGCGTCGGCCCTGCTGGGGCTGGCGCAACAGGGATTCCTGAGCCGGGCGGACGTGCGCCGGGACGAGTGGAGCGAGCCGGAAGCCGCGTGGACACTCACGGCGCTGGCGCGGCAGGTGGCCGTGCTGACGCGACTGGGCGGGAACGACTGGGAAGGAGACTTATGAACGGTGATCTGAACGTGCCCTTACAGCTGGAGCGGTTGGTGGCGTACCGGGCGGACGGGTCGGTGTCGCCGGTGGTGGTGGCGGGTCGCCTGTCGCCGGACGGGGTGTTCGGCTGGCCGGAGCAGCGGGGAGAAGCGGCGAGTCCTGAGGCCGTGCAGGAGGGCGTGGCGTTCGCGGCGGCGCTGGCAGGGGCCATGTCGTCCCTGATCGAGTCGAGCGACACGGACACGCCGTATGTGCCGTTCGTGCTGCCGCGCGCGTTCACGCCGGAGGAACTGGGCCGCGTGGACTGGCTGGGCCTGCTGCCCCTCCCGACTGGCGAGGTCGAGGTGGAGGTGACCGAATCGGACTTCCGCGTGGCGGAGCGGCTGGCGCGGCGTGAAGCAGATGGGAACGCGGCGGACTTCTACGCGCCGGAGGAAGTGCAGGCCATCCGGGCGGCGCAGGCGTTGTTCCTGGCCCATCCGGAGCGGCGGCTGGTGACGGTCACGGCGGGTCGCGTGGCGCTGCTGCTGATCGACGTGGCGCGACTGCCGCTGGGTACGTGGGCGGGCGTGGCGACTCTGCGGATCGACACGTGAGCGGGGGGAACGCATGAACGTGTTCGGCCTGAATATCCCGCCGCTGGTTCTCGACCTGACGGGCGGCCTGTGCGTGCTGGTCAGCCTGTATTTCCTGTGGGCGAAGAGCAGCACGTACTGGCACTGGAGCAACCTGTCGCTGCTGCCGTACTTCCTGCTGTTCGCGACGGGCGGGCAGTGGATGCTGGCGGGCCTGCAGGTGACGTACCTGCTGTTCGGGATTCACGGGCTGTACCTGTGGCACCTGGAGGCGCGGCGGGCGCGGGGCGAGATCCGATTCAACGAGCCGCTCTGGTACGGCGTGACGTGGGCGGCGAGTCTGGCGATCTTCGCGTACACGGTGGCCGTGACGGATTTCGGGGACGCGTGGAACGGGGTGCAGTTCGCGGCAGTGACGCTGGCGCTGATTGCCAATTTCGGCACGACGCGCCGCTGGGCGTGGTCCTGGCCGGTGTGGATCGCGGTGAATGCCGTGCAGGCGGTGTACTTCTGGCACGCGGAGTACTGGGTGCTGTTCGCGTTGCAGTTCGTGCTGGCAGCCATGAGCGTGGTCGGCTGGCGCGCGTGGCGACGCGACGAGCGGCGCGAAGTGGCGTTTGCCTGACGGTTGTTCTCCCTCTCCCCTGGCGGGAGAGGGCCGGGGTGATACGGACTCCGATTGAATGGGCTGCAAAGCCCTTGCAATCCGAGCGGATGCGAGTAGGAGAGAAACGGGTTCCGGACGTGAAGTTGGCAACCTGGTGAAGTTCCGGGTTGTTAACGAAACAAACGGAATCCGTATGAGGGGGGCGTGTGACCAGCGAAAGTGGGTTGGTGAAAACCTATCGGCACGGCCTGATCGTCGGGAAGTTCGCGCCGCTGCACCGGGGGCACATGCTCCTGCTGGACGCGGCGCTTGAGCAGTGCGAGCGCGTGAGCGTGTGGGTGTACTCCCGGCCGGACTTTCCGGAGATGCCCAGTCCGCTGCGGCGCGGCTGGCTCCGGGCGCTGTACCCGGCGCGCCTGTTTCCGGGGCTGGAGTTGCTGCCGGACGCCCCCACCCCACCCCTGAACGACGAGCCGGACGCCGTGCACCGCGGGTACGTGCGCGGCGTGCTGGACGGCTGGGACGTGCGGCCGGACGCGGTGTTCACGTCCGAGGGGTACGGCAAGGCGTTCGCGGCGTCACTGGGCGCGGCGCACGTACTCGTGGACCGGGCGCGGCAGATCGTGCCGGTCAGCGGGACGGCGCTGCGGGCGGACGTGCACGGCCTGCGGGCGTTCCTCGATCCCGTGGTGTACGCCCATTTCGTGCGGCGCGTGGTGATCCTGGGGGCCGAGAGCACCGGCAAGAGCACCCTGACGCGGGCGCTGGGCGAGGCGTTCGGCACGACCTGGGTGCGCGAGTACGGCCGGGACGTGTACGAACGCGAGAACGGCGCGCTGACCCCAGGGCACTTCCTGGAGATCGCGCGGGGCCACCGGGCGCTGGAGGACGAGGCCGCGCGGTCGCCCGGCGTGCACAAGTGGGTGTTCAGCGACACGAACGCCGCCACGACCCTGATGTGGTCGCACCTGCTGACCGGCACGGCCCCGGCGGAACTGAACGCCCTGGCCGGTGCCTGCCGCGCCCGCTACGCGCACACGTTCCTGTGCGACACCGACCTCCCGCACGAGCAGGACGGCTGGCGCGCGAACACCGAGGTCCGGGCCGTGCAGCAGGCGTTCATCCGCCAGGACCTGGAGGCGCGCGGGGTCCCGTTCACGGTGCTGCGCGGCAGCGTGCCCGAACGGGTCGCGCAGGTGCGGGCCACCCTGAACGGGGCGTAATACGAGTTCCGTTTGTTTCGCTGATCCGGAACTTCACCGGAGTCCGGATAAGGTAGGGCATGACAACTGCGGGTGAATGGGAGGACCGCAACCGGCGGCAGTTCGACCGGCTGGCCGGCGGGTACGACCGGCTGGGGTTCCTGACGCAGGCGGCGCGGTTCGTGGCGGCGCAGGTGGTGGTCCCGCCGGGCGGCGCGGCGCTGGACGTGATGACCGGGACGGGCAGCGTGGCGCTGGCGCTGCTGGGCCGGTCGGGGTCCGTGGTGGGCCTGGACCTGTCGGCGGGCATGGTGGAGGTCGCGCGGCGGCGCGTGCCGGGCGCGCAGTTCGTGGTGGGCGACGCGGCTCGGCTGCCGTTCCCGGACGGGTCGTTCGACGTGGTGGTGTGCGCGTCGGGGTTGTTCTTCGTGCCGGACATGGGCGCGGCGCTCCGTGAGTGGCGTCGGGTGGTGCGGCCGGGCGGGCAGATGGTGTTCTCGTCGTTCGGGCGCGGGTTGCTGGGCGACCTGCCGGGGCTGTGGCGGGCGCGACTGGAGGCGCACGGGGTCAGGCCGGGGGCGGCGCCGCTGGGCCGCATTCCCACGCCGGACGCCGCGCGGGACCTGCTGCTGGGCGCGGGCCTGGATGACGTGCAGGTGGACCGCACGGACCTGCCGTACACGCTGGCGTGCGTGGGGGACCGCTGGGACGAGATCGCGGCGGGCCTGGAGGGGCAGCCGCTGGCGGGGTTCACACCGGACCTGCGGGCGCAGGTGCAGGCGGAGCACCGCGCGGACCTCGCGCCGCTGTTCGCGGGGGGGCCGGTGACGGTGCCGCTGCCGGTGATCGTGGCGCGCGGCACCCGGCCCGAATGACCCCAGGGGTGACTTTCGGAGGATGAACGGCCGGGCCGTCAGGGCGTACTGTGAGGCATGACCAGACCGGAAGATGATGGCAAGGGCACGCCGGGGAACGCGCCGTCGTGGGTGGACGAGGTGCTGGGCCGCGCAGGCACGGCCGGGCCGGATGACGGGCACCCCCAGGACCTCCGGATTCCCCAGGCAACCCCGGCCGCCCCGCCGTCCCTGACGAAACAGGCGACGCCCCAGCCGGGCCTGGGGGCGCCGCCCATCACGCCGCCCGCCTCGAACCTGGACCGCTTCGGGGAACCGGCGCGGACACAGGCTCCGCAACCGCTGGGCGGCGCGGACGTCGCGCAGAAGAAACTGATCGCGGGGCTGCTGGGCATCTTCCTGGGCAGCCTGGGCGTGCACAAGTTCTACCTGGGCAACACCACGCCCGGCGCGATCATGCTGGGCGTGAACGTGGGCGTGTGGATCGTGGCGTTCCTGATCGGGCTGCTCACCTTCGGCCTGGGGCTGGTCGTCACGTTGCCGCTGGCCGCGCTGGTCAGCAGCGCCGTGGGCCTGCTGGGACTGGTCGAGGGCATCATCTACCTGACCAAGAGTGACGCGGATTTCGAGCGGGAGTACATCCTGGGCCAGAAAGCCTGGCTGTAACACGGACTCGGACCCAGCGGCTTTGTAAGCCATTCAATCGGAGTCCGTCTCAGGAGTCGATCGTTGAAAGTTGATGGTCGATAGACGGTTCACACCTCGATCAACTGACATCTTTCAGTTTTAAGCAGCATGCTGGCGAGTGCTGTCCCAGACGGCTAAAATCCGC
>NZ_BMQM01000043.1 GCF_014648115.1 Deinococcus seoulensis | reverse complement strand
TCTTCCGAAATCTCAATGCGCCGATGGGAACGGGCCATGCCCAAGTCTACTTCTTTGGTGCGTTGTACTTAGACTCTGTTGGCGAATTCGAAAACCGCTGTTGGGTGAGGCGGATCATCACGACTCGGCAACAAGAAATGCGGAGTCCGGGGGCCATCACCTGAATTCGCCAACAAAGTCTAGTTCCAGCCAACTACCCAACGAGCCCACCAGCGTGGAAACCTTTGGCGAGTACGGCGAGCGTTTTCAGATTGAGGAAGGGTTTCTGGACGAGAAAAGCGGGTTGTTCGAGCTGGAAGCGTCCAAGCTGCGGGATGTGAAAAGCCTGGAACGGCTGGTCATGGTGATCTCGGTGGCGATGTTGCTGCTGGTGTCCGAGGGGCTGGACGTGGTGGAGCGTGGGGATCGACGCGTCGTCGATCCCCACTGGCAGCGCGGATTGAGCTACCTGAAGATTGGGCACAAATCGATGAGCTACGCGCTGAGTCGAGGTCAGAGGTTCTTCAGAACCCTGAGATTGCGGGGCGGCCCGGACCCCGAGCCACCGAAGCCCAGAAAACGCGGCCAGCCGTCCTCGTTGGAAGCACTCAAGAACGGCTGGCACGTCAGTTTTCACTTCATCTCATAAAATCTGTCAGGCGGTCAGGGGCCAGCTTACAGAGGCGGATACTGACCCCACTCTTGGTCAGGGGCTGGCCCGTGCGGCTCAAGAAGACGTTGGCCACACCGGCATGGGCGGGGCGGCGTTCGCGGCGAAGGTAGACGTTGAGGGCCTGCATGGCTCTGGCCCCGATGGGGACGAAACGTTCCTTGTTCCCCTTCCCATGAATGCGCAGCAGTCCGCGCTCGAAGAGGAGGTCCCCCAGTTGCAGGTTCACGGACTCCTGAACACGGATGCCCGTGTCGAAGAGGGTGAGAACCAGCGCGCAGTCGCGCAGCGGCTGTGGCCCCTTCCGGCACGTCTTGAGCAGATGCTGGGCCTGCTCCGCGGAGACAGCCGGGAGGCGATGTCGACCCACGGTCGGCATCTCCAGGCGCTTGACTGGGTTGGTGCTGAGCAGCTCTTCCTTGTATGCCCAGGTCAGCAGTGCACGCAGGGCCCGAGCGTGCGCGTGCACGCCCCCGGGGGAGAGGCCGTCAGCTTCCAGTTTCCGCAGGAAGGCCCGCAGGTGCTGCACGGTCAGGGCAGCGGCCTCCTTCGGGAGACCGTTGGCCTCCACAAACCGTCCGAAGGCGGTGCGGGTGGTGGTGTAGTACCGCAGCGTGGCCTTGGTGCGTCGCTTGGCCTGAAGGTGGAAGAAAAACTGCTGCCAGAGTTCGTCGGTGGTCATCCCGTCTCCTTCTGACAAGGTGCCTGTCGGCCTCTGAAGAGCACACGATCACGGCTGCGGCTCACCTGCTGTCCCTACTGGAACAAAAAAGAGAACCTCGTCTTAGACGAGGTTCTCTCTTCTGGCTCGGCAGGTTGGGGTCGAACCAACGACCGTCCGATTAACAGTCGGATGCTCTGCCACTGAGCTACTGCCGAATACCTGTGGCGGGCCGTTTCCGGCGCGAGAGGGATAGTAGCACGCACCCATATGCCGCGCAAGTCCTCCGGGCGCGTGGCCCCCACCTGTCCAGACACCCGGCCCGGTTCGGGGCCGTTGCAGGGCGGGTCCGGGGGCCGTTCAGGCCTGCGCGCCGCCCGGCATGATGGTGCCCGGCGTCACGCCCAGCCGGTCCAGCGCCGCCTGCCAGCGCTCCCCGGCGGGCACGTCCCAGATCAGGTCCGGGGTGTCCTGCTCCACCCACACCCAGCTGCCCTCGCGGGCTTCCTCGGTCAGTTGCCCGGCGCCCCACCCGGCGTACCCGAGGACCAGCATGAACCGCTGCCCCGACGCCATCACGGCGCGCAGCACGTCCAGGCTGCTGGATACCGTCAGGTCCGGCGTGAGGCGCATCTCGCCGTCCAGGCCGACCGGCTGCCGGTACAGGCACCACCCGAGGGTCGGGTCGACCGGGCCGCCCATCCAGGCCGGATCGGGTTGGCCCGGCAGGTCGGGCAGCAGGTCGCTGACGCTGTGGGGCATGGGGGCGTTCACGATCAATCCCATCGCGCCTTTCGTGTCGTGCTCCAGCAGCAGGATCACCGCGCCTGCGAACACCTCGCCGCGCAGGTGCGGGCTCGCCACGAGAAAAGTCAGTGGACCGCTCATCACCCGGCAGGATACCGCGCCCTGAGCGGCCGTTCAGGCACGTTCGCCCGGATCAGTACGTGACGCGCCGCGTGACCGTCATGAACGTCTGCCCCTGCATCGTGCCGGTCTGACGCACCCAGTTGCCCTGCGCGTCGTACTCGATCCGCCACTGCTCCTGCACGTCCCCCAGGTCCGCCATCTCGATGCGCGTCACGCGCCCGGCCGCGTCGGTGGTCATCAGCTGCGCGGGAAGAAGCTCGCCGTTCGCGCGGTCCTCCACGCGGATGCCCGTGCCGTCCGGGGCGTAGGTGTACGTGGTCTGGCGGGTACTGCCTGCGCCCGGGCCTGCGCCTGTTCCGGGGGGGAGGCTGACGGTGATCTCCCGCAGGATCAGGCGGCTCCGCGCGTCCAGCTGCGCGGTCGTCACCTGGGACACGGCCCCGGCGCGCGTGACCCGCTCCACCACCTGCCGGTTCGCGCTGGAGTAGGTGCAGCTGACCTGTTCCTTCACGGCCTGCCGGGTCCGGTCCTCCCAGACGCCGCTGTAGGCCGTCAGGCGGCCCTGCGTGTCGAACTGCACGGCGACGGGCGTGCGCGGCGCTGCCTGGAGGTCCGTGAGGGTGATGGGTTGCGCCCGGCCCGCGTTCTCCCCGGAGACCCGTGACAGCTGCTGGTAATGCCCGGTTCCGGGTGTCAGGGTCAGGAGGCTGCCGGTCAGGCCACCCTGCGCGGAGGTCAGCACCCGCGTGACCCGGCCGCCTTCCAGCGTGAAGGTGCGGGTCGTGACCGTTGCCGGGGCGTCCGGCGCGGCGGGATTCGCTTCGCTGCGAACCTCGGTCACCTGCCGGGGGGTGCCCTGCAACCGGGGCAGCAGCGTGCGGTCCTCGCCGGGCACGTCGAAGCAGTACGCGGCGTGGGCCACGCCCAGGGTCGCAAGCAGCAGGGTCAGGAGGCGGCGCATCTGGGGCGCAGCATAGCCGTGCCGGGACAGAGCCGTGCCGGGACAGAGCCGTGCCGGGACAGAGCCGTGCCGGGACAGAGCCGCGCCGGGACAGAAAAACCCCCACCGCAGCGGGTGGGGGCAGGGGAGGGGAGGGCGCCGGGGCCTGGCAGTTCAGGTCAGGCGCGGGCGTCGGGGCTGCGGCGGGTGCTCTTGCGTTTGGCCGGGGCGGGCGCGGCGGGGGCGCTGCCGTCGCGGGGCGTTTCGAGGGCTTTCAGGCCGCCCACGAGGGCCACGTCGAGCACCTGATCGACGGTCTCGCAGGGGTGGAAGCGCATGCTGGTGCGCAGGTGCTCCGGGATGTCGCGCAGGTCGCTCTCGTTCGCCTTGGGCATGATGATGTGCTTGATCCCGGCGCGGCGGGCACCCAGCACTTTCTCCTTCAGGCCGCCGATGGGCAGGTAGCGGCCGGTCAGGGTCATCTCGCCGGTCATGGCGACGTCGTGGCGGGCGGGAATGCCGGTCAGGGCGCTGATGAGGCTGGTGACCATGGCGCCCCCGGCGCTGGGGCCTTCCTTGGGGATCGCGCCGGCCGGCACGTGAATGTGGATCTCGCTGTCGTCGATGCGGGCCTTGTCGATGTGGAAGCGTTCGGCGTTGCTCTTGATGTACGTCAGGGCGGCGCGGGCCGATTCCTTCATCACGTCACCGAGTTGCCCGGTCAGGACCAGGCCCTTGCCGGGGCTGATGCTGGTCTCCACGAACAGGATGTCGCCGCCGACCGGGGTGTAGAACATGCCGGTGCTGACGCCCACGGTGTCCTCCTTGCCCTCGGTTTCCGGGGTGTGGCGGGCCTGCCCCAGGTAGCGGTCGAGTTCCTTGTCCGTGACCTTCACGCGCTTGACCTCGCCGGTGGCGATGCGGCGGGCGACCTTGCGGGCGACCGTGCCGATCTCGCGTTCCAGGTTGCGGACGCCAGCCTCGCGGGTGTAGTGGCTGATCAGTTTTTCCAGCGCGGAGTCCGTGAACGCGATCTGGTTGGCTTTCAGGCCGTTCTGGGTCAGCTGGCGGGGCAGCAGGTAGCGTTTGGCGATCTCCAGTTTCTCCTGCTCGATGTAGCTGGAGAAGTCGATGACTTCCATGCGGTCCATCAGGGCCGGGGGGATCTGCTCGGGGTAGTTGGCGGTGGCGATGAACATGACCTCGCTCAGGTCGAAGGCCACGCCCATGTAATGGTCGGTGAAGTGCTGGTTCTGCGCGGGGTCCAGCACTTCCAGCAGCGCGGCACTGGGGTCGCCCTGGTAGCCGCTGCCGAGCTTGTCGACCTCGTCGAGCAGGATCACGGGGTTCTTGGTTCCGGCGGTGCGGATGCCCTGGATCAGGCGGCCGGGCATGGCGCCGATGTACGTGCGGCGGTGACCGCGGATGTCGCTCTCGTCACGCGCGCCGCCCAGGGCGATGCGCACGTATTTGCGGCCCAGCGCCTTGGCGATGCTCTGCGCGATGCTGGTCTTGCCGACGCCGGGAGGGCCGGTGAACACCAGGATGGGTCCCTTGTTCACGTCCTCGGCGCTCAGTTCGCCGCGCGCGGCGCGTTCCTTGCGCAGTCGGCGCACGGCCAGGAATTCCAGCACGCGGTCCTTGACCTTCTCCAGGCCGTAGTGGTCGTCGTCCAGGATGGCGGCGGCGGCCGCGACGTCCAGCTGGTCCTCGCTGCGGACGTTCCAGGGCAGTTCGGTCACCCAGGTCAGGTACGTGCGGATCACGCTGGCCTCGGCGGCGTCGGGGTGCATGCGCGCCAGGCGGTTGACCTCGCGGTCGATTTCCTTCTTGACTTCGGCTTTCAGGTCCAGCGCGTCGATCTTGGCGCGGAACTGTTCGGCCTCGTCGCCTTCCTCGCCGTCCTCGCCGCCCTGGAGTTCCTTCTGGATGACTTTCATCTGTTCGCGCAGGTAGTACTCGCGCTGGTTCTTGTCGATCTCTTCTTTCACCTGCGCGCGGATCTTGGCCTGCACGGCCTGCACTTCCTGTTCGGTGTCGAGCAGGGTCAGCAGTTTGCGGATGCGGTCGGTCAGGTTCGGGAGTTCCAGCAGCGCCTGCTTGTCTTCCAGTTTGAAGTCGAGGTTGAAGGCGATGTGGTCGGCCATCTCGCCGATGTCTTCCTTGCCGCCGATGCTCTGCACGTTCTCGGCCGTGAACTTGCCGCCCGAGGAGATCGCCTCGAAGCGTTCACGCAGTTCGCGGCTCAGGGCCTGCAGTTCCACGGGTTCGTCGGCTGCGGTGGGCATGGGGGTGATGTCGGCGCTGAGGTAATCGCCGCGCGTGTAGTTGCTGGCGCGCACGCGGGCCACGGCGGACACGAGCATCTGCACGGTGCCGTCCGGGTTCTTGCGGACGCGCAGGACGTTGCAGGCGGTGCCCACGTCGTACAGGTCGCTGCCCTTGGGGTCGTCGATGTCCTTGTCTTTCTGCGAGACGATCAGGATGACCTTGTCGCTGGCCATCGCCGCCTCGATCGCGCCGATGGAGATGGAGCGGCTGGCGTCGATGTGCTGGACCATGGTGGGGTAGATGACGCTGCCGCGGACGGGGCAGACGGGGACGTTGCTGGGGAGGGTGTGGGTTTCGGTGGGCATGCGGAACTCCTTTGGCCCGGTCGGGTCTGGCTGAGATGCGGGGTTCCTGGCGTGCTCTGTACCAAGAAACTTGAGTGCCACTATATCAAGTTAGGGGGGTTGCGGCAAGCCTGCCGCGCCCCTCCGCCGAACGGCCTATTCCTCGTGCTTCACGCTGAAATCCTACGCCCGGAAGCCTGACACAACCCTCACGCGAACCTGACGAGGCGTTTACACATGCCCCGCCACCCGTACGCGGGCCGCCCGCGCGCCGGGTCCCGTTATGCTGCGCCGCATGGCACGCCTGCGCTGGCGCATATCCCACCTTCCACCCCTCCCCACCGGCAGCGCGCTGTTCCTGACCGGCGACCACCGCGCCTGGAGCAGCGACCCCACCGGCTGGACCTTCGACCCCGCCGGAGAACTGCTGAGCGAGCACCCGGAAGGCACCCTGCTGAGCGTCGAGGTCCGCGCCCGCCACCCGGACGGCACCGTCACCGAGGAAGGCGACGCCTGGGGAGGCCGCGCCGCCCCCCACAAACATGTGGTGACCGGCGACGCTGGCATCGACCTGCATGTGGCCGGGTGGCAGGACGCCAGCGGCGGGGCCGCCCGCCCACCGCGCAGCGCCCCACCGCGCGAGGAAACCGCGCTGGAGGCCCCCTGGGGAGAACAACCCGTGCGCCTGTGGTGGCCCGCCGGGCATGACGGCCCCCTGCCGCTGCTGATCCTGCACGACGGCCAGAACGCCTTCGACGAGGCCCCCACCTTCGCCGGGGAGGGCTGGGACGCCGCCGGGGCCGCGCAGGCCCTCGCGGATGCCGGGCACCCGGTGCGGATTGCCGCGCTGCCCGTGAACGATGACCGCAGCCGCCGCTACGTGCCCTTCCCGTTCGAGCTGAACGACCATAACAGTGGCGCGGACGAGTACGCCGACTGGCTGCGCGGCACCCTCCTGCCGCACCTGCACGTCCGCTTCGGCCCGGTGGCCGCGCAGGACACCGCGCTGGCCGGTTCCAGCTTCGGCGGGCTGATCACTGCGTACGCGGGCCTGCGCGACCCCGGCACGTACGGCACGCTGGGCGTCTTCAGCCCCGCCGTGTGGCCCGCCGACCACGCCTTCCTGCACTGGCTCGCCGGGCGCAGCGACCCGCAGGCGCGCGTGTGGATCGACATGGGCGACCATGAGCAGGGCACCCTGGCCGCCTCACGGGACCTCGTGACCCGCACGCGCGACCTGAGCGAACGCCTGAGCCCCCACGTCCGTGAAACCCGCTTCAGCATCGGCGCAGGCCACTGGCACGACGAACCCGCGTGGCGCGAACGCCTGCCCGCCTTCCTGCACTGGTGGCGGACAGGTCAGGGCTGACTAAGTACGTTGAAGCTAACATTGCGAGATTCCGGGAAAGCGCCGGAACCTCTCCATTCCCGCTCCAACGTACTTTCTTCTGCTACGCGCTCCGCGCGGTTTATCTACAAGATAAACGCAGTGTACTTACCGCAGCAGGTCGCCCGCGATGATGATCTTCTGGATTTCGCTGGTGCCCTCGTAGATGCGCAGCAGGCGCTGGTCGCGGTAGTAGCGTTCAACGGGGCTGTCTTTCATGTAGCCCATGCCGCCCGCGACCTGCACGGCCCTGTCGGCCACCTGCGAGAGTGCCTCGGTGGCGTGGTACTTGGCGACACTGGCCATGCGGCGCACGTCCTGGCCCTCGTCGACCATCCACGCGACTTTCTGCCACAGGACGCGGCTGGTCTGCACGGCGATTTCCATCTCGGCCAGCATGAACTGCACCGCCTGGAATTCCGCGATGGGTTTCCCGAACTGCTCGCGGGCCCTGGCGTGCGCGACCGAGAGGTCCAGCAGGCGCTGCATGGCGCCCGTGCTGCGCGCGGCGATGCCGACGCGGCCGTTCGTGAGGATGCCCAGCGCCTCGCGGTAGCCCAGGTGCTCGGGGCCCAGCAGGTTCGCGGCCGGGATCTCGGCGTCCTGGAAGATGACTTCGGCGCTCAGGGCGCCTTTCTGGCCCATCTTCTCGTCGATCTTGCCGATGGTCACGCCGGGCGTGGTCTGCGGCTCGACCAAGAAGGCACTCATGCCCCTGGTGCCCTGGCTGGGGTCGGTGATGGCGATGACGGTCAGCAGGCCCGCGATGGGCGCGTTGCTGATGTAGTGCTTGGTGCCGTTCAGGACGTACACGTCGCCTTTTTTCTCGGCGCGGGTGCGGATGTTCGCGGCGTCGCTGCCGGAACTGGGTTCCGTGATGGCGAAGCCTGCGACGCACTCGCCGGTCGCCATGCGCGGCAGGAAGCGCGCCTTCTGCTCGGGCGTGCCCAGTTTCACGAGGCCGCTGGTGCCGATGCTGGCGTGCGCGCTGATCACACCCCCGAAACCCATGTGGCCCATGCCGAGCGCCTCGTAGGCGGCGCAGCGGCCCAGCGCGCCCAGGCCGACCCCGCCGTACTCCTCGGGGATGCTCAGGCCGAACAGGCCCAGCCCGGCCGCCTCGCGCAGCAGTTCCGGGGGAATGCTGTTGCTCTCCTCGATCTCGTGCGCGCGGGGTTCCACGCGCGACAGCATGAAGTCACGGACGGTCGCCTGCACCTCGCGCAGGTCCTCTGGCAGATTGAAATTCATGTGCCCCCACACTACCGCTCCGGGCGGGCAAGGGGGGTGCGGATCACACGCCCGCCCGCCGGAACCTGTCAGGATACGGACAGTTCTCCCGTTGCCCGGAGGTCGCATGACGACACCCCAGACCCAACCCCAGACCCAGACGCCTTCCGCCCTTCCTGCGCCCACCTGGCTGCTGCGCACGCTGGGGCAGGCGGACGTGTTCGTGAACGGCGCGCCCGTCGTGTGGCCCGCCCGCAGCGCCGAGGAACTCCTGTGGTACCTGCACGCCCACCCGGACGGCCGCTACCGCCACGACCTCCTGAGTGACCTGTGGGGGCTGGAGGACACCCCGGCCGCCGCGAACCGTTTCCGGGTGGCGCTGCACCGCCTGCGGGCCGCGCTGGGCTGCGCGGACGCCGTGACCGAGGTGCGCGGCCGGTACGCGCTGCACCCGGACCTGCTGGCCGCCAGTGACACGCACGCCCTGCACGGCGCCCTGAACGCCGCGTACGCCACCCCCCGCGAGCAGGAGCAGGGGCTGCGCCGCGCCCTGGCCGCCGCCGACGGCGAGTACCTGCCGCACCTGAACGGCGAGTGGGTGCAGCAGGCCCGCGAGACGCACCGCGCCGCCCTGGTCGCCGCGCACCTGACCCTGGCGCGCCTGCACTGCGACGCGCACGAGTGCCCGCTGGCCGCGCAGGAACTCGTGCGGGCCGCCGCGACCGACCCGCTGATCGGCGAGGACCACCACCAGCGCCTGATGGCCTGCCTCGCCATGACGCGCGGCCGCTACGCCGCCACCGAGCACTACCGCCGTTACCGCGCCTATCTGACCCGCGAGATCGGCGACACGCCCATGCCCGACACCGAGGCCCTCGCCGAACGCCTGAAAGGCGGCGAGTTGCCCTGCGTGAACACCACCTTCCAGCCGGTCGGGTCGCCGGTCGATTCGCAGACAGGGAAGAGCGGCCGGTAACGCCCGGACCCCTGTGACCCGGAGCACGGCGGCCCGGACCACGGCGGCCCAGATCATGGTGGCCGGGATCATGGTGGGATGGGGGCCGTAATGCCTCCGTAACACGCTCATTTCAGGCTCGGTGCATGGAGGTTTCCCATGCGCGTACATGAACTGATGAGCACCCCCCCCGTGACCGTCCCGCCCACCCTGCCGCTGGCCGACGCCGCGCACCTGATGCGGTCACGCGGAATCCGCCGCCTGCCGGTCATGGACGGCCCCCGACTGGTCGGGATCGTCACGGACCGCGACCTGCGCGAGGCGATGCCCAGCCGCCTCAGCACCCTGTCTCCCTGGGAGGCCACGACCCGGCTGGCCGCGCTGCACGTCTCGGACGTCATGCGCCGCAGCGTCCTGACCACCACCCTGCACGCCCCGGCCCGCGACGCCGCGCAGACCATGCTCACGCACCGCGTGGGCGCCCTGCCGGTCCTGAACGAGTACGGGCAGCTGATGGGCGTGATCACCGTCAGCGACGTGCTGCGCGACTACGCGGCCCCGCACGGCAACGCGCCGGACAGCCCCGTTCCGGACAGCCTCGCGCCAGAGACCCTGGCGCCCGAGGACCTCACGGCCGGAACCGCCGGCGGAGGGCTCGCGTGAGCGCCCCCCGCTCCCCCCAGGCCCCGGCGTCCCGTCCCGCGAAGGCCGCCCCGCCCACCGGCACGCTGTTCGTGGTGAGCGTGCTGATCCTGGCCATCAGCACCCTGTGGATGCTGGTGCTGGGCATCCTGAACGGACGGGCCTGACGTGACCCCACCCCAGGAAGCACCCCACGGAGCACCCCACGCAGCCCCGGCCGGAGCACCGGCAGGCGGCCTGGATCACCACACGCTGGAACGCTACGAGACCATCTGGCTGGGCATCGCGCTCGTCATGACGGTCCTGCTGTTCACGGGCGTGCTGGGCAGCATGATCGGCGGCACCTTCCCGCTGCTGACTGCCGGGGTGGGCGGCGGGCACGGCGCGGTCATCCGCGAGGGTCGCCTGGACCCCGCGCGCCTGTCGGCCACGCCGTTCGGGACGCCCGGACTGGTGCAGACCCCGCAGGGCCTTCAGGCGTACATCGTGGCGCGCGCCTTCACCTTCGACCCGCCGGTCCTGCGCGTCCCGGCCGGGCAGAAGATCACGCTGCACGTCACGGCGACCGACGTGGTGCACGGGTTTCAGGTGACGGGCACGAACATCAACGCCGAGATCCTGCCCGGTCACGTCGCGTCGTTCGAGGTGACGTTCCGGCACCTGGGCGAGCAGCACGTCATCTGCAACGAGTACTGCGGCGCCGGGCACCAGAACATGATCACCCGCTTCATCGTCGAGGAACCCGCCAGCGCCTCCACCCCTGCCGTCACACCCGGCACCACCCCCGCCAAGGAGACTCCGTGACCACCTCCCACCCCGCTCCCTCACGCGCGCCGGAACGCCCGGCACCCGCCGCGCCCGCAGGTTCGTCTGCCACGGGCGGCCTGAGCGGCGTGACCGACGCCGCTGCCCTGACCGGCCTGAAGACCCTCACGCAGTACTACGTGGTCACGGCCTTCCTGGCCCTGTTCATCGGCGTGATGCTGGGGCCACTCCAGGCCCTGAACTACGGCGGCGTCAACGTGTACGAGTACCCGCTCCTGAAAGCCCTGATCAGGTCGTACTACCAGGGCCTCACGCTGCACGGCGTGCTGAACGCGCTGGTGTTCACGCAGTTCTTCATCAGCGGCTGGTTGCTGTACCTGCCGCTGCGTGAACTGACCCAGGCGGGCGGCGCGCGCCCCAACCTGCGCTTCGCGTGGTTCACGTACGTGCTGATGACCGCCGGACTGCTCACGGCCGCCGTGCCACTGCTGAGCAACGACGCCACGGTCCTGTACACCTTCTACCCGCCGCTGGAAGGCAGTCCCGTGTTCTACATCGGGGCGGGCGTGATGGTCGCCGCGAGCCTGCTGGTCGCCGGTCAGGTCGTGTGGACGTGGCTGGCCTGGAAACGCGCGCATCCGGGCCGCGTGACGCCGGTCGTCACGTACATGAGCGTCGCCACGTGGCTGATGTGGGCCGTGGCCGCCCTGGGTCTGGTGGTCGAGGTCGTGGTCATGCTGATCCCCTGGTCGCTGGGCCTCACGCGCGGCGTGGACCCGCTGCTGGCCCGCACGCTGTTCTGGTGGACCGGGCACCCCATCGTGTACTTCTGGCTGCTCCCGGCGTACGTCAGCTGGTACGCCTTCCTGCCCCGGCAGGCCGGTGGGCGCATGGCCAGCGAGGGCCTGACCCGGCTGTCGTTCGCGATGTTCCTGGTGTTCAGCGTGCCCGTCGGCCTGCACCACCAGTACGCCGACCCGAACGTGCAGAGCAGCTGGAAGGTCATTCACATGTTCCTGACCTTCCTGGTGGCGGTGCCCAGCCTCCTGACCGCCTTCAGCGTCGCCGCCTCGCTGGAAGACGCCGCCCGTGCGCGCGGCGGCCGGGGCGTGGTCGGCTGGATGCGCCGCCTGCCGTGGGGGAACGCCAGCGTGACCGCGCAGGTGCTGGCCATGGTGTCGTTCATCTTCGGCGGGGCGGGCGGCATCGTGAACGCCAGCATCGCGTTCGCGCCGGTCGTGCACAACACCGCCTGGATTCCCGGTCACTTTCACATCACGGTGGGTACCGCCACCACCCTGACGTTCATGGGCGTGGCGTTCTGGCTGGTGCCGCACCTGACCGGCAAGCGCCTGTTCGCGCCGCGCGCCGCGCTCGCCTCGGCGTGGCTGTGGTTCGGCGGGATGATGCTGTTCGCGCTGGGCATGCACTGGCAGGGACTGGCGGGCGTGCCCCGGCGCGCGCAGGTCAGCGCCAGCGCCCAGCAGGCCGCGTACGACGCCATGAACCTGGGCGTGCCCCGCGCCCTGACCGCCCTGAGCGGCGTGATCCTGCTCGTGGCGGGCCTGACGTTCTTCACGGTGCTGTTCCGCACGCTGCTCTCGGCGCGGCGCGATAACCCGGAAGACACCGCCATTCCCGTCAGTGACACCATCAGCCCCGCCGGGGCGTCCCTGACGGCCGCCACTCCGCTGGTCCGGCACACCGAGCCGCTGCTGGCCCTGACGCTGCTGGCCCTGATCCTGGTCGCGCTGGTGTACGGCCCGGTCATCGCGCCCATGCTGGCGAACTACCAGGCCGTGCCCGGCCAGAGGCTGTGGTGACCCGTGAACGGACCTGACCTCACCCCGGACCTCACGCCCGACCCCTCCGAACGTGGCTTCACCGTCCGTGAAATCGGCGCCTTCGTGCTCTTCGTGACCGCCACCGTCAGCCTGGGCGTCTGGGGGTACCGCACCGGGCAGGGCCTGGCAGGCACGGGCGGCGCGACCGTCACCGCCGTGCACGCCACCGTCCCCGACGGACAGACGCTGTTCGCCGGGAACTGCGCCGGCTGCCACGGCGCGCAGGGCCAGGGGGGCCTCGGCCCGGCCCTGAAAGCCCCCGCCGCGTGGGCCGCCCCGGACTTCCAGCGGGCCGTGATGCAGGGCGTCACCCCGGACGGCCGCACGCTGGGCGCCGTGATGCCACGCATCGCGCAGGTCGGCCTGGACGGCCAGGACGCCACGCCGGAACAACTCGCGGCACTCCAGGAGTACCTGAAGACGCTGCCCTGACCTGCCCCCCTGCCCGGCACCCTGGCCCCGACCGGGGTGCGCCGGGCAGGAGCAGAGACAGGGGGGTGATTGACACGCCGCCCCCGCACCCTTAAGCTGTGTGGGCCTGACAGGACGTGGGCGACAAAGGTACGGTGGGTTTAGCTCAGTTGGTTAGAGCGCCGCTCTGTGGAAGCGGAGGCCGGGGGTTCAAGTCCCCTAATCCACCCCAGACCGGTTCCGGCCCCGCAGCGATGCAGAGGGCCGGAACCTTTTTAACTCAACCTTTTTAACTCTTTTTACCCCCTGACCACACCAGGGTCAGGGCACACGCGGGGATGGCGGAACTGGTAGACGCACCAGACTTAGGATCTGGCGGAGCAATCCTTGAGGGTTCAAGTCCCTTTTCCCGCACCAGAGCGGCGCAGCGGCGGCCGGACCTCTCAGGGGGTCCGGCCGCCGCTGCCACTGCTTCCCGCAGGTACCGCCGGACAAATGCACTATGATGTCGGGCGGCATGTCGCGCGCCCCCGCCCCGGTGGCGGCGTGATCGGCACGGCAGAATCAACAGAGGAACGCGTCCCTGACCGCCGCCCCCCCCGTGGGGCGCAGGTCCGGACACGCAGACGGGAGACCCAATGGCAGAGCTGATCAGCAGAGAAGGCAACAAGGTGGAATTCAAGGTGTCGGTGCCCGCCGCCGAAGTGAACCGCGCATACGACCAGGTGTGGGCCGGACTGGCGCGCGACGTGCGCGTCCCCGGCTTCCGCCCCGGCAAGGCGCCCCGCAAGGTCATCGAGGGCCGCGTCGGGAAGGGTTACGTCGAGCAGGAAGTGCGTGACCGTCTGCTGGAAACCCACTACTCCCAGGCTGCCCGTGAACTGAAGCTCAGCCTCGTGGACGCCAACATCGACCCGCAGCCCCTCAAGAGCGGCCAGTCCTTCGAGTTCACCGTCAAGGGCGAAACCTACCCCGAAGTGAAACTGGGCGACTGGAGCGGCCTGAACCTGACGGCCGCCGCGCCCGAGATCACCGACGAGGTCCTGGACCGCACCCTGAGCGACCTGCAGGAACGCAACGCGACCTTCGACGACGCCGACCGCGCCATCGAGGCCAGCGACCAGGTGACCATCGAGGAGCAGGGCGAGGACGGCGGCACGTACCCCGTGTACCTGGACGTCGCCGAGGCGCACGTGCGCGACGCGCTGCTGGGCAAGAACAAGGGTGACACCGTGGAAATCACCGTGCCCGCCCACCAGCACGGCGACCACGAGCACGCCGAGCACACCGTCACGGTCAAGATCGTGGACGTGAAGACCAAGAAGCTGCAGGAACTGGACGACGAGTTCGCCAAGAGCCTGAACTTCGACTCGCTGGAGCGCCTGCGCACCGACCTGAAGGGTGAACTGGAACGCCGCGCGCAGCAGGAAGGCGAGGCTGGCCGCCGCGAGGAGTTCATCAACCACCTGGTCGAGGGCATGACCGCCGACATTCCCCAGGCGCTGCTGGACCGCCGCCGCGAGGCCATGCAGGCCGAGATCGAGGACGACCTGGGCCGCCAGGGCGTCAAGTGGGGCGAGTACGAGGCCTTCATGAAGGAGCAGGGCAAGCTCGACGAGTTCATGGCGGACCTCGGCAAGAACGCCGAGACCCGCGTGAAGCGCGACCTGGCCCTGGAGCGCCTGGCCGAGGACCTGCAGGTTCAGGTCAGCGACGCCGAGTTCAACCAGACCATGATGGCGCTGGCGCAGGCGAACGGCCTGAGCCCCGCCGACCTGAGCAAGCAGCTCGGGCCGAACGGCATCAACTCGTACTACACCAGCCTGATCCGCGAGAAGGCGCTGCAGCAGGCCATCGCGCAGCTGGCGGGCGGGCAGACCGAAGCCGCTGCCGACGAGGCCAGCGCGGAAGCCAGCACCGAAGAGAACAGCACGGAAGCCGCCGAGTAAACCGGCGTCTGGTGAAGGGGGGAGTGTCCTGCGGGGCGCTCCCCCACTTTTTTGCGGTGCGGGGCCATGCGGGTCTTCCGGAACTCTGTCCTGATACGGATTCCGTTTATTTCGTTAACAGATCGGAACACCACCGATCTGCTAACTCCACGTCCGGAACCCGCTTCGACTCCTACTCGCTCTGCTCGGATTGAACGGCTTTATCAGCCATTCAATCGGAGTCCGTATGAACTCTGTACCGAATTCATTGAACGGCCGTTCAAAGAATGCTAGCGTGCGTGGCATGAGTGACCCCGCCGCCCGCCCCAGCCTCGGCATCACCGCGCTGGGCATGTACGTGCCGGAACGCATCGTGCCCAACGCGGAATTCGAGGCCCGCATGGACACCAACGCCGACTGGATCGAGTCCCGCACCGGCATCCGCGAACGCCGCTTCGCCGCGCCGGAACAGTTCACGTCCGACGTGGGCGTCATGGCCGTGCGCGACATGCTGCGGCGCGACCCGCAGGCCCTTCAGGGCGTGGACGCGATCATCTGCGCCACCGTCAGCCCCGACGCGCTGATGCCCTCGACCGCCGCCCTGATCGGCATGCAGGTCGGTCTGGTCGGCGCGGCCGCCTTCGACCTGAGTACCGCGTGCAGCGGCTTCGTGTACGGCCTGAGCGTCGCGCAGGGCCTGATCATGAGCGGCGCGGCCCGCCGCGTGCTCGTCGTGGGCGCCGAGGCCCTCAGCAAGATCGTGGACCAGGACGACCGCAACACCGCCATCCTGTTCGGGGACGGCGCGGGCGCCGCCGTGATCGGCCCGGTCCCCGCCGGGTACGGCTTCCAGGAATTCGTGATGGGCGCCGACGGGAACGGCGGGTCCAGCCTGTACCTGCGCTGCGTGGCCCCCACCCTGCCCGGCGGCTTCGACATGGGCCACTCGGTCGGCATGAACGGCCGCGAGGTCTTCAAGTTCGCGGTGCGTGTGCTGGGCGAGAGCGGCGCGCAGGTGCTCGCCAAGAGCGGCCTGACCAGCGCCGACGTGGACTGGGTCATTCCGCACCAGGCGAACGTGCGGATCATCGAGGCCGCCATGGACCGCTTTGGGCTGCCCATGGAGCGCGCCGTCGTGAACCTCGACCGCTACGGCAACACCAGTTCCGCGACCGTGCCCATGGCCCTCGACGAGGCCGTGCAGGACGGCCGCGTGCAGGACGGCCAGCAACTGCTGCTGATCGCGTTCGGCGGCGGCCTGAGCTGGGTGGCGGGCACCATGAAATGGTGGGGCGGCGCGCCCAGCCTGAAGCCCGCACCGCACGCCGGGGTGAGCGCATGAGGATCGCCGCGCTGTTCCCCGGTCAGGGCAGCCACAGCGTCGGCATGGGCGCCGACCTGACCGCCGCGTTCCCCGAGGCGGCCGAGGTCTACACGCAGGTCGAGCACGTCCTGCCGGGCCTGCGCGCCCTGATCGAGTCCGGCCCACTGGACGACCTGACCCTGACCGCCAACCAGCAGCCCGCCCTGGTGGCCGCCAGCGTCGCCGCGTACCGCGCGTGGCGCGCGCAGACCGGACTGACACCCGCCTTCGCCGCCGGGCATTCGCTGGGCGAGTACTCCGCACTGGTCGCCGCCGACGCCCTGAGTCTCGGGGACGCGCTGCGCCTGACCCGCCGGCGCGGCGAACTGATGCAGGCCGCCGTGCCCGTCGGAGCCGGAGCCATGAGCGCCGTCATGGGCGACCCGGCCGTCGTCCAGGAGGTCTGCGCCGAGACCGACGGCGTGCAGCCCGCCAACTTCAACGCGCCCACCCAGACCGTCATCAGCGGCACGAAAGAAGGCGTGGAAGCCGCGAACGCCGCCCTGAAGGCACGCGGCCTGAAAGCCATCCCCCTGAAGGTCAGTGCGCCCTTCCACTGCCCCCTGATGGACCCGGCCGCCAGTGGCCTCGCCCCGGACCTCCAGACGACCGCGTTCGCGCCGCCCGCCTTCCCGGTGTACGCGAACGTGACCGCCGAGGCGAACACCGACCCCACCGCCCTGCCGGGGCTGCTGACCGAACAGATCACCGGCGCGGTGCGCTGGGTCGAGACCATCCAGGCCCTCGCGGAGGCCGGTGCAGACGTGTTCATCGAATTCGGCCCCGGCACCGTCCTGACCGGTCTCGTCAGGCGCATCCTGCCCGACGCCCGCACCATCAACGTCGGCACGGCCGCGCAGGTGCAGGACTTCACGCTGTGAACCGCCCATCCCCCTTTCCTCAGAGGACCCACCCATGACCGAAACCCCCCGTAAAGTCGCCCTGATCACCGGCAGCAGCCGTGGCCTGGGCCGCGCCATGGCCCTCAAACTCGCGCAGGACGGCTTCGATGTCGCCGTTCACTACGGCCGGAACGCCGACGAGGCCGGGAAGGTCGCCGCCGAGGCCCGAGAGGCCGGCGTGCGCGCCGAGGTGTTCGGCGCCGACCTGACCGTCCCCGCCAACGCCGGGACGCTCGTCGAGACGGTCATCAAAGAGATGGGCCGCCTGGACGTGCTCGTGAACAACGCCGGGATCACCCGCGACACCCTCGCCATCCGCATGAAGGACGAGGACTGGGACGCCGTCATCCAGACGAACCTGTCGAGCGCCTTCATCGCCTGCCGCGCGGCGATCAAGCACATGATGCGCGCCCGCTCGGGCCGGATCATCAACATTGCCAGCGTGGTCGGCCTGACCGGCAACCCCGGACAGGCGAACTATGTGGCCAGCAAGGCCGGACTGATCGGCCTGAGCAAGGCGCTGGCCAAGGAGTACGGCGGGCGCGGCATCACCGTGAACGCGGTGGCGCCCGGCTTCATCGAGAGCGACATGACCGCCCAACTGCCCGAGAACGTGCAGCAGGGGTACCTCGGCAGCATTCCGCTGGCGCGTTTCGGGCAGCCGCAGGAGGTCGCGGCGCTCGTGGCGTTCCTCGCCAGCGACGGTGCCGGGTACATCACCGGGCAGACCATCGGCGTGGACGGCGGATTGAACCCCCACTGACCCGAAACGTCCGCAGGAGGCCCGAGTTGAACCCCGTTCAGATCAGCCGACTCTCATGGACGCCACGTGTAGACTGGCGCAGACTTCAGTATCAGGAGGTACGAACTCATGGCAACTTTTGATGATGTGAAAGACGTGATCGTTGACAAGCTCGGCGTGGACGGCGACAAGGTGGTCCCCGAAGCCCGCTTCGTGGAAGACCTGGGTGCCGACAGCCTCGAAACCGTGGAACTGATCATGGGTCTCGAAGACAAGTTCGGCATCACCATCAGCGACGAGGACGCCGAAACGATCCGCACGGTCCAGGCCGCCGTGGATTACATCGAGAGCAAGCAGTAAACGCGCTGGCCCCCCACGCTCGGGGGGCGCAGGATGACGGGGCGGGGCGCGGTGCATTGCCGCTCCCGCCCCCATCCATTGACCGGGCCGACACACCGGCACGCACAGAGGGGGGGATGCAGTGAGCGTCACAGGGTTGAAACGGGTTGTTATCACGGGCCTCGGGCCGGTCACGCCGATCGGCGTGGGCGCGCAGGCTTACGCGCAGGCGCAACGCGCCGGACAGAGCGGCATTGCCACCATCACGCACTTCGATCCGGCCGAGACGGCCAGCCGGATCGCCGGGGAAGTCAACGACGACCTGTCGCCCTTCGTGGACCCCCGCGAGGCCCGCAAGCTCGACCGGTACGTGCAACTCGCGCTGGCCGCCGCCGCGCTGGCCGTGCAGGACAGCGGCCTGACCGAGGAACAGCTGCGCGGCGAGGGCACCGGCACCATCGTCGGCAGCGGCATCGGCGGCGTGAAAACCTTCGAGGATCAGGCGGGCGTGCTGCACTCACGCGGACCGGGGCGCATCAGCCCCATGTTCATTCCCATGATGATCGCCAACATGGCCACCGGGCACGTCGCCATGCGCTACGGCGCGACCGGCCCCAGCAGCACCGTCGTGACTGCCTGCGCCACCGGCACCGGCGCCATCGGCGACGCCGCGCGCTACATCCAGCTGGGCCTCGCGGACACCATGATCGCCGGGGGCAGCGAGGCCGCCATCACGCCCATCGCCATCGGCGGGTTCTCGAACATGAAAGCCCTGTCCACCCGCAACGACGACCCCCAGCGGGCCAGCCGCCCGTTCAGCGCCACCCGCGACGGCTTCGTGCTGGGCGAGGGCGCGGGCGTCGTGATCCTCGAAGAGTACGAGAAGGCCGTGGCGCGCGGCGCGACCATCTACGCCGAGATCGTCGGGTACGGCACCAGCGCCGACGCGCACCACATCACCACGCCCGCCCCCGAGGGACGCGGCGCGCAGGTCGCCATGCGCATGGCCCTGCGTACCGCCGGCGTGAACCCCGAACAGGTCGGGTACATCAACGCGCACGGCACCAGCACGCACTTCAACGACCTGCACGAAACGCAGGGCATCAAGCACGTGTTCGGCAAGCACGCCCACACGCTGGCCGTCAGCTCCACCAAGAGCATGACCGGGCACCTGCTCGGCGCGGCCGGCGCCATCGAGGCCATCGCCGTCGCCCAGGCGCTGCGGGACGGCATCCTGCCCCCCACCATCAACCTGACCGACCCCGACCCGGAACTCGACCTCGACTACATCCCCGAAGGCGCGCGCGAGGTGCAGGTCGAGTACGCCCTGAGCAACTCCTTCGCGTTCGGCGGGCAGAACGCCGCGCTGCTGTTCAAACGCGTCTGATACGGACTCCGATGGAACGGCTTTGTAAGCCATTCCATCCGAGCGGACTCGTAGAGCTGCGAAGCAGAGCGAGCAGGAGAGAAACGGGTTCCGGACGTGGAGTCGGCAGATCGGCGGTGTTCCGATCTGTTAACGAAACAAACGGAATCCGCATGACCGCGCACACCTGACGACCCTGCCTCCGATGCCCCTGCCTCGGGTAGAACGGCCATCCGGTTCGCGCGCGCTGGCCCCGCTGGATGGGGCAAGGAAAACCCGGAGGACGACACGGCCGGGGCAGGTGCCTGGGGGCGGGGCGCGGGCTTCTGCTTTAATGCGGGTCAGAGAGTTGACTGTGCGGGCGTCCCGCTGTTGTGGGCGGTGACGCTCCCCTGACCACCTGCCCGTCTATTGAAGAGGAGTCATGACTGTGTCCCCCACCAAATCCGAGCGTTCCGATCCGTCCTCACCTGCCGCTGCGGCGGTTCGTCGTAAGCGCCGCGCGGCTCATCCTGCCGGGATGGGGGAGACGGTCACGCACAGTACGGTCGCCAATCCCGACAGTCCGTTCCTGAACCGCGAGCTGTCGTGGTTGGCGTTCAACGAGCGGGTGCTGGCGGAGGCGCGTGATGAACGCAATCCGCTGCTTGAGCGCCTGAAGTACACGGCCATCTGCGGCAGCAACCTCGACGAGTTCTTCATGGTGCGCGTGGCGGGCGTTCACCGGCAGATTGCGGCCGGGGTGAACACGCCCGGCCCGGACGGATTGCAGCCGCGCGAGACGCTGGCGCTGGTGCGGGAGCGGACGCAGGGCATGCTGCGCGAGATCGAGCGGTCCACGCGCGGCATCCTGAAGGAACTGCACGCGCAGGGCGTGAAGCTCACGCGGGTGCATGAGCTGGGGAAGCGGGCGCGGGCGCAACTGCGGGAGCATTACCTCGCCGAGATTCAGCCGGTGCTGACGCCGCTGGTCGTGGACCCCAGCCACCCGTTCCCGTACCTGAGTAACCTCAGCCTGAACCTCGCGGTGCTGCTGGAGGCCCGTGACGAGGAAGAACCGGAGTTCGCGCGCGTGAAAGTCCCGGTGGGCGTGCTGCCGCGCATCGTGGTGATCGGCGAGGCGCTGCTGCTGCTCGAGGACGTGATCGCCGCGCACATCGCCGAGCTGTTCAAGGGGCGGCAGGTGCTGGCCGCGCATGCCTTCCGCGTGACCCGCAACACCGATTACGAGTTCGAGGAGGAGGAAGCCGAGGACCTGCTGGCCACCATCGAGGACGGCCTGCGGCGGCGGCGGTTCGGGTCGGCGGTCCGCATGGAGGTCATGCGGGACACGCCGCCCGAGATCATCGGATTCCTGCAGGGGCGGCTGCGGCTGGCCCCCGAGGACATCTACCTGCTGGACGGCCCGCTCGGCACGGCGGACCTGATGGGTCTGCCCGTGACCCGCCCGGACCTGTCGTACCCGGCGTACGCGCCGGCCGTGCCGGACCTGGACGGCGACGAGGACTGCGGGATCTTCGACACACTGCGCGGCGGTGACGTGATCCTGCACCACCCGTACGACGGATTCACGAACATCCTGGATTTCCTGGAGGAAGCCAGCCGCGACCCGCAGGTGCTGGCGATCAAGCAGACGCTGTACCGCACCGGCGACGACCCGCGCCTGCTGGGCGCGCTGCGGACCGCCGCCGAGAACGGCAAGCAGGTCGTGGCGCTGATCGAACTGAAGGCCCGTTTCGACGAGCAGCGCAACATCTCCTGGGCGCGGAAACTGGAGCGGGCCGGGGCGCACGTGGTGTACGGCGTGCCGGGCCTGAAGACCCACGCGAAGGTGGCGATGGTCGTGCGGCGCGAGTCGGGCGGCCTGCGCCGCTACGTGCACATCGGCACCGGGAACTACAACGCCAAGACCGCGCGCCTGTACACGGACCTGAGCCTCCTCTCCGCGCACCCGGACCTGGGCGCGGACGTGGCCGAACTGTTCAATCACCTGACCGGGTACGCCGCCGCCGAGTACACGCACCTGCTGGTCGCCCCCGACACCGCCCGCCCGGGCCTGGAGGCACTGCTGGAACGCGAGGCCATGCACGCCCGCGCCGGACTGGACGCCTGGGTGCGCGTGAAGGTCAACCAGCTGACCGACCCCGGCATGATCGACGCGCTGTACCGCGCGGCCGAGGCGGGCGTGCGGGTCGAGATGATCATCCGCGGCGTCTGCTGCCTGCGCCCCGGCGTGAACGGCCTGTCGGCCAGCATCCGCGTGCGCAGCCTGCTGGGCCGTTACCTGGAGCACGCGCGGGTCTTCGCGTTCGGGAACGCCGGGAGCCCCGAGGTGTACTTCGGGAGTGCCGACTGGATGAGTCGCAACCTGGACCGCCGCGTCGAGGTGATCGCGCCGGTGCTCGACGACCGCCACCGCGAGACCTTCCTGAGCATCCTGGATACCGAGTGGGCCGACACGCGCGGCTCCTGGGAACTGAGCGCCACGGGCGAGTACCAGAAACTGCCGGGCGACTTCAGTGCCCAGCAGGTGTTCGCGGCGGCCCGCCACCCCGCCTGAACCGGAGGAGCCTGAACCGCAGGGAATTCAGAAAGGGGGCTGTCCGCGTACCTGCGCGGCGGCCCCCTTTTGGATCTGCCTGACGGCTCATGAACACCGGAGAATGCAGAGCGCCCGCAACCGTTTCCGGTGCGGGCGCCTCCTGTCAGGGCTGCGGAGGCTCAGGCGCGTTGGCCCGAGCGGTCCGGTTCAGCTCTGGTTTTCTTCGGTGGTTTCGGTGCTGGCGTCGGCCTGCACTTCTTCCTTCTTGTCGCCGCCCAGGCCGAACTGCGCGAACAGGTCCGCGTAGACGTCGCCCAGCTTGGTGCTGATCTTGCCACCCTGGCTGGCGTCCTTGGCGTTGTAGGCGTAGTCCGCGTCGCCGCGGCGGCCACCACGGCCACCGGCGCGGGGAGCGCCGCCCTGACCGCTGCTGTAGCGGTCACTGCGGGCGCCGCCACCCTGGCTGACGTAGTCACGCTGGGTGGGGACCGGGCCGCCGCCCAGGAAGCGGCGACGGCTGAGGCTGGCGCGCTGCTCGACGGGGTCGATGTTCAGGATGACGGCTTCGATCTCGTCGCCCTTCTTGAACAGGTCGGCGGGGTTGTTGACGCGCTGCACGTCGAGTTCACTGATGTGGATCAGGCCCTCGATGCCTTCCTCGATCTCCATGAACACGCCGAAGTCGGTCATGCCGGTGATCTTGCCCTTCACGGGGGTGCCGGGCGGGTAGCGGTCAGGCAGGGCGCTCCAGGGATCGTCGGTGGTCTGACGAATACCGAGGGAGATGCGGCGGTCCTTCGGGTCGATGCGCAGGATGACGGCCTCGACTTCGTCGCCTTCCTTCATGACTTCGTTGGGGTGACGCACGCGCTTGGTCCAGCTCATCTCGCTGACGTGAACCAGGCCTTCCAGGCCGGATTCCAGTTCGATGAAGGCGCCGAAGTTGGTGAGGTTCGTGACCTTACCGGTGACCTTCTGGCCGATGCTGTAGCGGTCGGTGGCACCTTCCCAGGGGTCCTGGGTGAGGGCTTTCATGCTCAGGTTGATGCGCTCGCGGCCGCCGTCGACGTCCATGACCTGCACCTGCACCTTGTCGCCCACCTTGACCACGTCGCGGGGGTGGTTGAAGCGGCCGTAGGTGAGTTCGCTGCGGTGAACGAGGCCGTCGATGCCGCCCAGGTTCACGAACACGCCGAAGTCGGTGATTTCCACGACTTCACCCTCGAACTGCGCGCCGGCTTCGAGCTGGCCGACGGTTTCTTCGCGGGCCTTGGCTTTCTGGGCTTCGAGGATGGCGCGGTGGCTGATGATCACGCGGTTGCGCTTGCGGTTGAGCTCGATGAGCTTGACCATCAGGGGCTTGCCGACGTAGGGGTCGAGGTCGTTCACGCGGCGCGTGTCGACCTGGGACGCGGGGAGGAAGGCGCGGATGCCTTCGACCTGCGCGACCAGACCGCCGCGCACCTTCTCGAGCACCTCGACTTCGAAGGCTTCGTCGGCCTCCTGCATCTTCTCCAGGACGCGCCAGCCCTTGTCCTGATCGGCGCGCTTCTTGCTCAGCACGATCTGGCTGTTGGGCAGGTCGACGCGCACGACGTACGCCTCGATCTGCTCACCGGACTTGTACATCTCCTGGGCCTGTTCCAGCGTGACGGGCTCGTCGCCGAGCTGGTTGAGGGGGATGATGCCCTCGACCTTCGCGCCGATGTCCACGGCAATGCCTTCCTGGCCGATGAACACGATGGTGCCGTCCACGATGTCCCCACGCGTGACGCTCTGGGGTTCCTGCGCCTCACTGGCGAGGATGTCCTCCATGGTCATGGCGGGGTATTCGCGTTCCTCCACGGGGGTGGGAACGCTGGTCTGGGTGGTGCCCGTCGCGGGCTGAGTCCCGCCTTGCTGGGCGGGGGTCTGGGTGTTGTCTTCCATGAACTCCTGTCCTCCTGGGCGCGCGGCCTTTCGGTCTCGCGCCAGCCTGATACCTGCTATCCGTGCTATTCCGCCCCCTGGGGGTCCGGTGCATACGGCGCGGCAACACCTTAGTGTATCAGAGTCGGACCAAGGCGGCAACTGCGATCTGTACGCAGTTCAGTGAGGTTTCAGTGGCGTTCGCTCGGGCGGGACTGACACGCACTCGCGGGGGGGAGGCTTGACGCGCAGGGCAGGCTGTGGCTATACTCCCTCACGCTTCCCCCCAAGGGAAGATCGGTCAGAGCGAAACCCGCGTTGGGGCATCGTCTAATGGCAGGACACCAGTCTCTGACACTGTCGATCTAGGTTCGAGTCCTAGTGCCCCAGCCAACTGAAAGAACCCCGTCCACAGGCGGGGTTCTTTCTTGTTCCGTCCTGCCCTCACATGTGGCGTTAAGGGCAGATTCATGCCCCGCCTCCCTGGCAGGGCTGCCAGCGGGCGTCTGAATTACACTCTGGTATGACCCAGCCTGCACCTACCCAGTCGGCACCTACCCCGTCGGTACTTCCGGAGTGGTACAAGAGCGCCGTCTTCTACGAACTGTCCGTGCGCACCTACGCCGACGGGAACGGCGACGGCAAGGGCGACTTTCCCGGCCTGACCAGCAAACTGGACTACCTGAAGAACCTGGGCGTGGACTGCTTGTGGCTGCTGCCCTTCTACCCCAGCCCCCTGCGCGACGACGGCTACGACGTGGCCGACTACGTGGGCATCCACCCGGACCTGGGCAGCCTGGACGACTTCCGGGTGTTCCTGCGCGAGGCGCACGCACGCGGCCTGCGCGTGATCAGCGACCTGGTCACCAACCACACCAGCAGCGACCACCCCTGGTTCCAGGCTGCCCGGCGCGGCCGCCTCCTGCCCGACGGTAGCCCGAACGAGTACCACGACTACTACGTCTGGAGCGACACTGGCACCGAGTACGCCGGCGCCCGGATCATCTTCACGGACACCGAGACCAGCAACTGGACCTTCGACGAGCAGGCCGGGCAGTACTACTGGCACCGTTTCTTCTCCAGCCAGCCGGACCTGAACTTCGACAACCCCCGCGTGGTCGAGGAACTGCTCTCGGCGGCGCGCTTCTGGCTGGACCTGGGCGTGGACGGCTTCCGGGTGGACGCCGTGCCGTACCTGATCGAACGGGAAGGCACCAACTGCGAGAACCTGCCGGAAACGCACGACATCCTGAAAAAGATGCGCCAGCTGGTCGATCAGGAGTACCCGGGCCGCCTGCTGCTGGCCGAGGCGAACCAGTGGCCCGAGGACGTCGCGCAGTACTACGGCACCGAACAGGACCCGGAATTCCACATGTGCTTCAACTTCCCGGTCATGCCCCGGCTGTACATGAGCCTGAAAAAAGAGGACACCACCTCCATCCGCGAGATCATGGACCGCCTGCCCGCCATTCCCAGCTTCGGGCAGTGGGCGACGTTCCTGCGTAACCACGACGAACTGACGCTGGAAATGGTCAGCGACGACGAACGCGCCTTCATGTACGCCGCGTACGCCCCGGACACCCGCATGAAGATCAACGTGGGCATCCGCCGGCGCCTGGCGCCGCTGCTGGACAACGACCGCCGCCGCATCGAACTGCTGAACACCGTCCTGCTGGCCCTGCCCGGCAGCCCGATCCTGTACTACGGCGACGAGATCGGCATGGGCGACAACCTCAGCCTGAACGACCGTAACGGCGTGCGTACCCCCATGCAGTGGAACGCCGGCATGAGCGGCGGGTTCTCGACGGCGATTCCCGAAGCCTGCTTCTTCCCGCCCAACCAGGACGCCGTGTACGGCTTTCACCGCGTGAACGTGCAGAGCCAGGAACAGGACCCCAGCAGCCTGCTGAAATGGACCTCGCGGCAACTGGAACTGCGCCGCCGCCACCCGGCTTTCGCGATCGGGGAACTGGAATTCATCGACACCGACAACCCGGCCGTGCTGGCCTTCGTGCGCCGCACCGCCGACGAGACCCTGCTGATCGTCAGTAATTTCGCCGGGAACGCCCAGTCCGTGAACCTGAACCTCGGCGCGTACGCCGGACGCACCCCCGTGACCCTGGCCGGCGCCAGTCCCTTCCCGGCCGTGGGAGAAGGCACCTACCCGATGATTCTCGGGAAGTACGACTACTACTGGCTGCGCCTGAACTGATACGGACTCCGATTGAAGGGGCTACAAAGACCCTTCAAGCCGAGCGAAGCGAGTGGGAGAGAAACGGGTTCCGGGCGTGGAGTTGGCAACCCGGCGATGTTCCGGGTTGTCAGCGAAACAGACGGAAGCCGTATGACCCCGCCGCGCACAGAAGGCCCGCACGCTGAACGCGGCGGGCCTTCTCCTGTGCCTGCTGTACCGGCTGGGTCATACGGACTCCGATTAATTAGCCAACAAGGGCCACCAGTGAAAGAGCGTGTGCCGAGTGACC